>NZ_JBEXSH010000007.1:0-38988 GCF_040613555.1 Streptomyces sp. NPDC006265 | reverse complement strand
GTCAGCGTGTTCTCCACGCTCACCGCGGCTCCTACGGCCAGGGCGTCCGGCTGGTGCAGTACAGCCGTGGCTCCTTCCGGCAACGGCGCTCAGCCGACGTCGAAGGCATTCGGCAGTCCGAGGAGGTAGCGGGTGCGGTCGTGGCGTCTGAAGGGCTCCAGTTCGTTGGCTCGGTACAGGGGGGTCACGGTGCAGCGTTGTGCGGTGGATCCGGATCGGTCCAACAGGGCGTTGACGGCCTGCCGGGCCGAGGAGTTGGCGCCCTCCATGGTGGCCAGATCGATGGGCACGGCCACGTAGTCGCCGGCCAGGAAGAGGTTGGGGATCTTCGTGGCCGACCGCGGGCGGTGGTGGAAGGTGCCCACCGGGTGGATGAGCAGTTGTTCGTCGTTGACGGGATGCGGTGTGCCGAGGCCGTCGACAGCGGGGTCGAGGAACCACGAGTGCAGCACGGAGTCCTTCAGGACCGTGCGGCCGCTGTCGTTGAGCGACGCCTTCAACTGCGCCCACACTTCGCGTGCGACTTCGGTACGGGTGCATTGCTTGGCCGTCTTGCCGTACAGGATGCCCGGGCGGTCCCACTCGGAGACGTCCACGGACAGGCAGTCCGCGACCGTGCCGTCGCCGTAGTCGGCCGGGAAGTGGCGGCCGGGCCAGTGCTGGGCTTGGGCGATCGCTGTGAGTGACCACGGGGAGTCGATGAGGTCGAGGTGGCCGTGCACGATCGGCATGCGTTCGGTCAGGTAGAACTGAATGCCCGTCATCCAGTCCGTCTCCAGCCGGTCGCACTCGGCCAGTTTGGGGTCGGCTGCGCGGACGGCGGAGTTCCATGTGCGGCGAGCGTGCTCGACGGGCATCGCGGAAATGTAGTGGTCGGCGGTGACGGTCCGGCGCACGCCTGAGGGGTCCTCCACGACGGCTCCGGCGATCGCGCCCGCGTCCAGGGGCAGGTCCCGTACGGTCCAGCCGACGCGGAACTCGACCCCGAGTGACTCCAGGTGGGTCACCCAGGGATCGATCCATGCCTCGTTGGTGGGCGCGTTGAGGATCCGGTCCAGTGGCCCGTCCGCGCCCAGTCCGAGGAGGTTGAAGGCGAAGGCCTCCAGCAAGGTGCCGACCGTGCGGGTGCTGGCCTCCTCCGCCTTGGTGGCCACGATGTTGCGGGTGATGCCGATGGCAAGAACACGCTGGTAGTCGTAGGACATCCGTCCGGCCCGCACGAAGTCCCACCAGGGCGTCCGCTCCCATATGTTGTCGCGGCGCTGGTCGCAGCTGGTGAGGAAGACCAGGAAGCGGTTGGCGAAGTAGAGGGCCTCGTGGAGGGGGAGGTTGAAGGCCGTGTCCAGAACTGCGGTGAGGGCGCGGCGGATTTCGTCGGGGGTGAGTTCGGCCGGGGTGCTGTCGGGCCAGGGCAGCGGGATCCGGATGTCCTCGCGGCCACCCGACCTGGCGAACAGCATCTCCTTCGGGGCGACGAGGTTGTCGTGAACGCCGCCCGGGTTGCCGGGGAACGGGATGCGCCGCATCGTGTCGGGCAGGTTGTGGTAGATGCCGGGGATGAAGCGGAAGCCGTGCTCGCCCGGCAGGGGGCGTCGGCCGCCCGTGCCGCTGTCCGGTACGTCCATGCTGCGGGCCTTGCCGCCCAGTGCCTTGCGTTCGTAGACCGTGACCCCGAAGCCGCGCTCGGCGAGTTCATGGGCGGCCGTGAGCCCGGCGACGCCACCGCCCAGGATCGCCGCCGTCTGCGGTGTGGAGCTGTTCTCGGCGGAAGCCCGTTCCGGGGTTCCGAGGGCTGCTCCGCCGCCGGCGGCCGCGGCAGTGCCCAGGAACCCTCTGCGCGTGGTGCCGCTCATCGCCATCCCTTACCGTCGGTAACATCGGCCGCACGAGGATATGGGCGAGGCAACGATCCCGGAAGGCAGCCGACGCAACTTGGCTTGATGGCACAGCACGTGGCGACCAGACCTGAGAGGCGGCGAGCAGCTGCACGGCCTTCTCCTTCAGTTCGAAACTCGCTTCCGCGGCATTGTCTGCGTCGAAGGGCGGTTGGGGGTCGTACTCGACGGCGAGCTGGATCGCCTTGGCGCTTCGCCTTGAGCGAGACCCTGGGCACCGGCAAGGGCACCGTCAGCCTCGACGACCTTCACCACGCCGACCTGATCTTCCTGGTGGGTCAGAACCCGGGCAGCAACCACCCGCGCCAGCTCTCCGCCCTGGAGGAGGCCAAGCGCAACGGCGGCCGGATCGTGGCGGTCAACCCGCTGCCGGAGGCCGGGCTGCGGCGCTTCAAGAACCCGCAGAAGCCGAGCGGGATCGTCGGACGCGGCACCCAGATCGCCGACCGCTTCCTGCACATCAAACCCGGCGGCGACCTCGCCCTGTTCCAGGCCCTCAACCGCCTTCTGCTGGAGGCGGAGGACGCCCGGCCCGGCACCGTCCTGGACCACGACTTCATCGACGCCCACACCACCGGCTTCGAGGAGTTCGCCCAGCACGCCCGCACCGTCGACTGGGACGACGTGCGCGCGGCGACCGGACTGACCCGCGAGGAGATCGAGAAGGTCCGAGACGAGGTCCTGACGAGCGAGCGCGTCATCGTCTGCTGGGCGATGGGCATCACCCAGCACAAACACGGCGTGCCCACCGTCCGGGAGATCGTCAACTTCCTGATGCTGCGCGGCAACCTGGGGCGCGCCGGCACCGGCGCCTGCCCGGTGCGCGGCCACAGCAACGTCCAGGGCGATCGCACCATGGGCATCTGGGAGCAGATGCCGGACACCTTCCTCGACGCCCTGCAGAAGGAGTTCGGCTTCGACCCGCCGCGCCCGCACGGCCTGGACTCGGTGAACTCCATCAAGGCGATGCGGGAGGGCCGCGTCAAGGTCTTCCTCGCCCTGGCCGGCAACTTCGTCCGCGCCGCACCCGACAGCGAAGTCACCGAGGAGGCGATGCGCTCGTGCCGGCTTACCGCCCACATCTCCACCAAGCTCAATCGCTCGCACACCGTCTGCGGCGACACCGCCCTGATCCTGCCGACCCTGGGACGCACCGAGCGTGACGTGCAGGCCGACGGCGAGCAGTTCGTCACCGTCGAGAACTCCATGAGCGAGGTGCACACCTCCCGGGGCCGCCTGGAGCCGGCCTCCCCGCTGCTGCTCAGCGAAGTCGCCATCCTGTGCCGGCTCGCCCGCCGCACCCTGGACGGCAAGGCGGACATCCCCTGGGACGAGTTCGAGGGTGACTACGGCACCATCCGCGACCGCATCTCCCGCATCGTGCCGGGATTCCACGACTTCAACGCACGGGTCACCCGCCCCGGCGGTTTCCAACTGCCCAACCCGGTCAACGAGGGCGTCTTCAACAACAAGGCCGGCAAAGCCCTGTTCACCTGCAACGAGCACGTGGTCCCCCGGGCCCCCGAGGGTCACCTGCTGCTGCAGACGCTGCGCTCGCACGACCAGTGGAACACCGTTCCCTACAGCGAGAACGACCGCTACCGCGGCATCCACGGCAGCCGCCACGTCGTGCTCGTCAACCCGGCCGACCTGACCGAACTCGGCCTCGCCCAGGGCGATCACGTCGACCTGGTGAGCGTCTGGTCGGACGGCACCGAGCGCCGGGCCGAGAACTTCCAGGTCGTGCCCTATCCGGCCGCCAAGGGCTCGGCCGCCGCCTACTATCCGGAGACGAACGTCCTGGTGCCGCTGGACAGCGTCGCCGACATCAGCAACCAGCCCACATCGAAGGGCATCATCGTCCGCCTCGAACCCACCCCCGAGCCGACACGGCCCACACTCGCCTGACCGACGGCACGACCCCGACCGGGCCCGCGACGGCAGCGGCTGCGATCTGCGGCGGACACCCGTCGTACCCCTGGTGCGAAGGAGCATGGGACATCCCGACCCCAGTGGGTGACGGAGACGGGTGGGCACGCTCGTACTCGTCGTGCCAAGCAGCGATCGTGAAGAACAGCGCAACGGCTGCCAAGAGCAGTTGGGCCGCACCTGCGAACGGATGTGCCGAGCACAGGAAGATCACGGCGATCACGAGCACGCCCAACGTGAACCCGCCGAACCAGAGGATCGGAACCCAGTCCATCGCGGATGCCACTGTCTGCTCGTCCGCACTGCCCCACCCACGGATGGCCGACGTCAGCCCCAGCAGAAGAGCGACCGGGATTTCGATGAGCAGCACGATCAGGCTTATGCAGCCACCTGCAAACCCGTCGCCTCCCACGTTCAAAGGCTTCCCGGGGCGGCCATCGTTCTCCGGCAAACGCGGTACACGCGCACTCCGCTCGAAGCGCATGGTCACACGCTCGTACGTGACGCCGTGCGCTGCATCACGAGTCACCAGACCGAGACCGAGTCGTGGCCGAGCTGAGCATCCGACAGGGCCCCTTGCCCTCGAATTGCCAGGTGAACGCACTCGCTCCCACGAGGACTCCGGGGACGTTGCCGGCCCTCTCTCGTTCCGGCCCACGCATGCGCTTCCTCTTCGAACTCCACGCGGAGCAAGCGGAGTCAGGAACACGCGCTCCTAAGGAGATGCGGCGGCACTCCCGCATGCGGGGATGGCAGATACGGGACTGCCACACCTGAAGAACCGCCCTCGAGGGAGGAGTACCCGTACCGACGGCCGGATCCCGTCACCACGACGGCATTCGGCCAACCCTCCACCCCCTTTCCGTCCTTCGGACAACCGCGTAACCGGTCCGTTCCTCTCACAGCGCGGGCGGAGCACGCGCCCCTCACGTGGCGGCCCCGGCCCGGACCTCGCGGACGCGCCGTGCCGCTGCTCCCCGCTCACAGCACCGGAGGACGAGGGAACCATGACCAGAAGACGCACCGCTCGGCTGCGGCGTACGCTGCTCGCCGGGTCAAGGCCTTCGGCGCCGCCGCCAAGGAAGACGTGACCGCGGACTTCTACGACGAGGGTTCCGTCCGGCAGGTCGTGCTCCTGTACTTCGCCAAGAGCGGCCAGATCAAGGAGATCGAGGCCCGCATCGGCGAGGGCGACTCCTGGGGACTCACCCTCGCCGAGCCAGACCCGGCCGAGGCGACGGCCAAGCCCACATGGGCACCGCCGAAGCCCGGCGGCTCCGGTTCCCGCACCTCCGGCACCCCGTCCGGGAGCTGACGGGCCGCCTGCCCCGCCCCCACCGTTCGAGGACCGCACTCCGACCAACCAGGGTGCGGTCCTCAGCAACTCATGAACCGCCACGATCTCCTGGAGCGTCCTCAGCACACATGGGACGGGTACGGGGCGACCCCAGGTGGTCGTGGAGGGCCGCGAAGGCCGTGAACGTGAGGGGAAGGGTTACGGCCGCGGCGACCAGGACGCCGACGAGGACGGGCGTGAGGATACCGGCGTAGTACGCGGCGAAGAAGTTGCCCGTTGCCTGTTCGAGATGGGCTCGTACCAGGGGGCGCAGCGGCAGAGACAGCTCTGTCACCAGCCGTACCGTCCCGGCGGTGAGCGCGGCCAGCGGCAGCGCGAGGGCGAGGACGCGGGCGAATCCGGAGCGCGTCCAGGTCAGTGACCAGGAACGGCGCAGGGCCACGCGCGGGCCGAGGCCGGCGGCTGCCGCCGCCGGGGCCAAAGCGAGGGCCAGACGAAGCAGCACGGCAATCGACACAGCGGCCGCAGGAGACGCCTCGACGAGTGTGTGGGGCCACGAGCCGCGTTCCAGGGGCTCGGGGGTGTCGAGCTGGTAGCCGGTGAGACGGTCCGCCACGACGGTGGCGAGCACCGGCAGGGGCCATACGATCAGGCCGCGCAGCGCGTACACGGCGAGCACCGGTCGGAGTCGCGCGCTATCCGCGACACGCGACTCGTCCCCTTGCGAGTGCCCTTGAGTCCCCGCTGCGACCGCCCGGGAGCACACAGTCTGCAGGGCTGCGCTGCCGGTGCCGAGCAGGAGCAAGAAGAGCGGGAGCGTGCCGAGGGCGACCAGCGCCAGGTCGGTGTAATCGTGAAGGTAAGGGTCCTCGACGTGGTGATACCAGATGCGTTGGTTCCGCATGTGGGTGAAGACCGGCCAGGCGAGCGCGAATATCGTGGCCGTCATCAGCAGCGCGACCAGTCCGCACAGGCTGACGACGCGCGCTGTCACGCCCGCCACGGCGCCACCATGCCGTCGCAGGATGGCGAACGTGGTGGCGGTGACGCCGCGTGGGGGACTCCCGCCCATCGGTGGCGCCGTGCGGTCGATCTGTGTGGGCATGGAGGGAGCGCCTTCTGTACGTCCGGGTCCGTTCCGTCAGGGACGCCGGCCGGACCGGGCGTGGTTCTCCCGCGGTGTCACGCCCCGGGCAGGTCGCAACGTCCAAAGGGACGCCAGGTGTGTCCGGCGGTTGATGTACCGCCCCAGCGGGCCCTCCCTCGTCACCCGGCAGGGCACAGCCCGCCTCTCGGCATGGTTGCCGGGCCGTGTCCCGCCGAGTCTCGTCCAGCAGCCGTTCTCGGCTCAGCCGCCGCTCTTGCGCCGGAACGACCGCTGGTTGGCAGCCGGGCCGTGCGCGCCGCGGATCTTTGACGCGTGAGGGTTGGCAGCCGGGTCGGCGGCATCCGCCTGCATACCGCGCTTGCGGGCCAAAGCCTCCCGGAATTTGCGCTTCAGATCGTATTGGCCGTCAGCGTCGGGCGTGAGGGCACGGCTCTCGGCGTCAGCCGGCTCCGAAACTTCTGGCGACGGAGACTCTTCGGCCATGGTGACCTCCTGGGCTCGGCGTTGGAGAGCACAGCTTGTCATGCCGAGTACCCCATGAGGCACCGCCGACTGGCATTGCCCGCCACTCCGGCTCACAGCGGGGGCTCAGCGGTACGCGTCGTCAGCCGCGGCGAACCGCCCCGAGCTGGGCCCCGTGCAGGCCGGGGGCGGTGAACCGTTGTGCCACCGCGCGTAGGACGCGATCCATCGCCTGGGCGGGTGGGGTGGCGGGGCGGGCTGTGGCGCGGGCGAGAAGGATGCGGCGGGTGGGGGCCGGGATGTCGGAAGCGAAGGGCAGGAGGCGTACGTCGCTGCGCCGGTTGGTGAGGGCCGGACGGGGGCGAGGGCGATACCGAGACCGGCGGCGACCATGGCCTGCGCCTCCTGGTAGTCGTGCGAGGAGTAGGCGATCCGCGGCTCGAATCCCGCCTGGCGGCAGCTGCGACGAAGGACGTCGGCGACGGCGTGGTTGTCGGCGCGGATGATCCACTCCTGGTCGGCGCGGTCGCCGAGTGGCACGGAGGGATGGGTGCGCAGGGGCGAGTCATCGTAGCCCTCGGCCCTGTCGTCGCCTGGGGCGCACCGGTCCTGCCCTGGTCCAAGACGTACGGCAGATCATCGCGGAGGCCGGGCCTGCGTCAGGCCGGGCGGATCACACCCTTGATCGCCGACCGGCCCGCGAAGAACACCGACTCCTCTTGGATGCGCGCGCCCGGTCCTGGTGCGTGAATCATCGTGCCGTCACCGCTGCAGATGCCGACGTTGCGGAGGTCGTCGTGGAAGAAGACCAGGTCTCCGAGCTGGACGTCAGCGAGCGAGACCTGCATCCCCGCTCTCCACTGTGCCTCGGCGGTCCGGGGAAGCGTGACGCCCGCGGCCTTCCAGGCGGCCTGCGTGAGACCGGGGGCGTCGTACGATCCCGGCCCGACCGCGCCCCATACGCAGGGCCGACCGATCTGCGCTCGGGCGAAGGCGATCACCCGCTCTGCCTGGGACTTGTGGCCGGCATCGGACGACAGCCAGGATCCACCGTAGGCGGCTGATGCGACGGTGGTGTAGGTCGATTCGCGTGCTGCGGAGACGACCGGTGGCACCGGGGCGGGAGCCGCAGTCGGCGCAGCGGGCGCCACTGTGGTGCTCAACTCGACGGGCAGCGCCGGAGCAGGGGCCGGCACGGCAGGGACAGTGATGTCCGGCAGGGCGGCGCCATAAGCCGTGGTGGGGTCTGGACCGGTGGCCGGCGCCGCAGCGAGCTGAGGGGCGGGAGCCGGGACGGACTCCGGGGCGGGAGCGGGTTCGGGCTCGTACAGCGGCCATGCCGCCACGTCGCCACCCTGGGCCGGGTGCGCATCGGCACGCCAACGGCTCTCGTCCTGCCCGGGATCGCTCACCGCTGCCGGTGCGGCGGGCCGGCCGGACAGCTGCGGGAGGGCTGCAGTTGTCGGTGCCTGAGCCGACCCGCCGGTCCCGTCCCACACCACACGGGTGGCCGCCTTGGGCGCTTCGAGGGCGAGGGGCTCCGCGGGTCGATCCGCAGGGCGCTCGGGGCGCGATGCCCGGGGTGCGCGGTCGGGACGGGCAGGCAACCTCCTGTCCGGCAGCGACGCCGGCACCGTCGGGCCCAGCTTGGCACGGGCAGCGTCGAACCACTGCCGGGCAAGGGATCCGAACGCGGGCTCCGTATCCTCCCGGGAACGGTCGCGGGGTGCCGTGCCCCGCTGGCGCGGGATCGCGGCGGCGCGGGTGGCGTTGAACCTGCCCGTGTCGCTCTCGGCCCTGTCGTAGAGGCTGTCGACGTACCGCCGGACCTCGTCAGGGCTCGGCGCCTCGCTCTCAGTCGCCAACGGGAGCACCAGCAGACCGTGAGAGCCGGGCCTCGGCGGTGAGGGCCTGCGGGGCAAGGGAGTTGGCCTTGTCCGTGGAGCCGGTTCTTCCGGGGCGCGAGGTTCGTTCCGACGCCATGGAGAGGCGCTCCTTTCATCCGAGAGTGCGCGAGACCGCCCGTCGAACGGTGGAACTCGCGCAGACAGTGGTCAACTTAACCAACTTGTGTGCCTTACGTGAAGATCGAAGCCGTAAATGCCCGATATGCTTTTGTGACCTTGGTCCCTTCATTCACCGTCCCGATCTTGCGACGAGAAGTGTCTCCGAGGCGTGGCCGCCGGACCCGCCGCCATCGAGGAGGGCCGTGACCGTCTTCGATGGCGGCATCCTGGCCGACACGAGCTACCGGCTGCTGCCCGCCGGAAGGCCCGGCCTCACTTCAGGTGTCGGTCCAAGAACCGGCACCCGTCCTCCAGCTCGAACCACGGGGTGCCGGTGTGCCCTCCCAAGTTGGCGTGCAGCGTCTTCTCCTTGCTGCTGAAGGCGTCGAACAGGTCCAGGGCCCGTTGGCGGGGATTTCCTTCGTCGTCCCACTGCAGGAGAAACAGCAGCGGGATGGTGACCTGCCGGGCCTCCTCCCGCTGGGCACGGAATACGAAGCCGCCGGCGAAGAAGCCTGCGGCCGCGATGCGCGGCTCGACCACTGCCAGCCGGATACCGAGGGCGGTCCACCCCCCGGAGTACCCGACCGGGCCTCCGATCTCGGGCAGCTCAAGAAGGGCGTCCAAGGTCATCTGCCATTCCGGGGCCGCCTTTTCGACCATCGGGCCGATGAAGGATTCGAAGATCTCGTCGACCGGCTCGCCGACCTGCATGGCCCGCCGGAGGTCGGCACGGGCCCGCTCGTCGGCGGCGGACCGGGGGCGGTCACCGCACCCGGCTGCATCGATGGTGGCCACCGCGTAGCCGCGCGCTGCGGTGTACCGGGCCCGGGCCACCAGCCGGGGGTCGGCCTTGGGCAGGCCGTTGTTGTGGGCCATCAGGACCAGTGGGGCCGGTGCGATTCCGGGCGTCCACAGGGTGCCGGGGATCTCACCGAGGGTGAATTCGCGCTCGAGGACGCCGTCGTCAAAACGCTGTTCAGAAGTGAATAGCACGGTCGTGCCTTTCGGGAGGGCGCAGAGTGGCGCTCCCGGACGGCCTATCGCCCGACCGTGACCCCGGAGGGGAGCACCCATGTCGAAATTGCGTTCACAGGTACCACCTCCTCGTTCTGTCGCACGGTCTGCGAGAGATCAGCAACGGTCGCCGTCGTCGGGCAACGGGTTTTCGCGGTGCTTCCGTGGCCGGGCGCCGCCTCACCCCGTAGGACTCGGTCTTGTCACCGCCTTCCACCTCGGTCGTCTTCACGGCCGACTTCACCTCCACCACCCAATGGGTCGCGGGCCGTTCCTGGGCCTATCCCGGCTGTGGCCCGGTCAATCCGCGCGATGACAAGCTCGACTACTTGGTGCCCGACGGCGCATACAGCCGGTCAGGCGTATTCCGCGCAAGGCGACGACCGGACGGCCGGTGGAGCACCGGGCTGCTCACCACCGAGGGGAGCCAGGAGGGATTCGGGACCTCCCCGAACTCACCAACCATGTGCGCCGCGCGAACCGTTACCACCACGACGAGGCGGTCCGACCGGGCGCACGGGTGGACCTCCGCACGGTGTTCGGCCCCCGATCGGTGAACTGGTGACTCAACGGCAGGCGGGTCTTCGCCGACGGACGAGGTGTGGACCGCACCGGGTGCGCCTACCTCATCGTCAACCTCTCTGTATACGCCGGGTGTTACCACCCGCCACCCCAGCAGGGAACGACCGAGATGTCATACGAGGTGAGCCACCCGGTCGTACGGCGGCCTTCCACCGCGGGCACGTCCGTTGAAGCGACGATGAGTACAGACGGGGCCGGCTGACCCGGGGGCTCCCGGTCGCCGCCCGGACAACACCGGCAGCCAGACGGCCTGCGGACCGTGGGGCGGTTCAGAACAGCCGCCCCTGACAGCCGCGTTGGCCAGGGTGTGAAGTGAGCCTGCCGGTTCTTGCCGGATCCGGTTCGTCGCCGAAGAGGGGAGCCGTACCGCACTCGTCCGGCTCGGCGGGGATCCTTCCGTCCACCTCCGGGCGGGGCGACGCGTCACGGTCGAAGTCGCCCGGGGTCATGCACACCCAGTCGCGGCCACCTTGCTCGCTCACTCGTCCTCACCACCTCTCCCCTGGCCCACCCCAAGAAGGCTTCCCTGGATCAAGTGTTGCCCACCCGTGATCAGTTCCATTACCGGCTCTCCTCCCTGCCATCCCGATCACCTCCGCCGGCGCTCCGTGGGCCGGATCGGCCGGGGGTGCGGCACGATGGAGGGGTGAGAACGCGACCAGTGCTGATCTTCGACGGGGACTGCGGCTTCTGCACCACGTCGGTGGGCGTCGTCCGGCGTCTGGTGCGGCCCCGGTGCGAGGTCGTGGCTTGGCAGCACGCGGATCTCGCATCGCTCGGCGTCACCGCGGAGCGGGCTCGCCACGAGGTTCTGTGGGTGACGCCCACCGGGCAGGTGTACGGCGGTGCGCAGGCAGTGGCGAAGATCTTGCTGAGGGCGGGCGGCGGGTGGTCGGTCGTGGGAGCGGTCCTCAGCCTGCCGCCCCTGCGCTGGGCCGCCCGTGCCGTTTACCGTCTGGTGGCGGACAACCGCGGGCGACTGCCCGGAGGGACGGCGGCGTGTGCGGTTCCCGGAGCGAAGACGCACGGGGGGTAGCCTGCGGCATCCCCGACCTCCTCGACGTCTTCCGCGCCGCGACCTGGCGGATCCGCCCGTCACCCTGCTTGGGCATTGTCCCGTTGCAGTGCCCTGCGCAGCCAGTCGTCCGCGGAGCCGGGGGTCGGCTGCGGGCTGCTGTCCGGCGGAGTCAGGACGATGCCCGTGAGCTCCCAGTAGCGGTCCAGGCGCGGATCGGCCGACAGCCGGGCGGCGAGCAGGCGGCGGAACTCCTGGGTGTCGCGGCTGCGGTAGGCGCCCGCGTATGCCGCGACGTAGGCGTCCAGCGCCTCGCCCGGATGCGGGTCGTGTGCCCTGCGCAAGTGTGGGGCCGCGAGTTCGAATGCCTCGACGAGGCCCGCGTACAGCAGGGCGGCCCCGCCGGCGCCTGCTGCTCGGTGCACGTCCGGTTGGGGCTGCCGGCCGCCTGGGCAGGGAGCCGTCGTCATCGCGTGCAGCCGGGCGAAGGCCAGCGCCTGGGCCGGGTGCGGTTCCTCGGGCGGCTGGGGAACGGCCGCCTCCAGGAATGCCGCGGTTGCCAGGCGCGGCATCCGTGGTGGCAGCCAGGTGCGCCAGAACCTGGCCAGTGGTGCGGTGCTCGGCGGGGTGTTGAGTGCGCCGATCAGCCGCAGCCGGCCGGCGCGCTGGGCCGGCGGGCAGTCCCGCACCAGTTGGAGTGCCGCTTCCCGCCAGCGCAGGGCCTTCAGCTCACTGCCCAGCTCACGCAGGCGGCTGTCGACGGCGTTCTCCAGTGCGCGGCCGGCTGCGTCTTGGTCCTCGAGGATGCGGCGAATCTCGGGCAGGGGCAGGTCAAGGGTGCGCAGGGAGCGGATCAGCTGCAGTCGTTCCAGTGCCTGGGGGCCGTAGCGGCGGTGTCCGCCACTGCTGCGGGCGGCTTCGGGGAGCAGCCCTTGGTCGGAGTAGAAGCGGACGGTCTTCACGGTGGCACCGGCGCGCTCGGCGAGTTCCCCGATGCTCCACAACAGTTCGTGCGACGTGGACAGTTGAACCTCCCTCAAGGGGAGTTCCTACGGTACCGGTGCGCGGGGCAAGGCAGACGCCGTGCCCCGCGGACGATGGCGTACGCGACCGGCGCGGCGTCATGTGAGGAGTCCGGGGAGGGCTTGGTGCAGGTGTTCATCATGGTGGCGGGTGTGTTCACAGGGGCCCATGTCTGGCAGGAGACGGCCGCGCGGCTGGTCGCGGCGGGCAGCGCGGCGCACGCGGTCCCGCTGACGGGCGTCGACCCGGCGCGGCCCGCCCCGCCGGCGCAGGTCGGCCTGGAGACGCACATCGAGGACGTGATCGCGGCGATCGACGCGGTGGACGTGACGTCCGGGCGGGAGATCGTGCTCGTCGGTCACGACTACGGGATCCACCCGGTGCTCGGCGCCGCTGACCGCCGGGCAGAGCGCATCGCACGCGTCGTGTACCTGGACTGCGGGATGCCGCAGAGCGGTGTTCCGGCGCTGGCGGCCGTACCGGACCAGGCGCTGCGCGCGCAGCTGGCCGAACGCGCCGGGGCAGGTGAGCGCGAGGGCGTGCTGCCGCCACCGGCCCATGGCGAGTGGGGACGCTGGGGCAGTACCGCCGGCGTCGGCGACGCGGCGCTGGAGCGGCTGACGGCACTGGCTGCGCCACAACCGCTGGGCACCCTGCTTCAGCCGCTGCGGCTGACCGGAGCGGTGGCCGGGATTCCCGTCACCGGCGTGCTGTGCGCCCGGAACGGGGCGAGCATCGATCTGGTGCAGAGGCTCGTCGACTTCGGCGATCCTTCGCTGGCCGCCCTCACCGAACCTCGGGTCACCTTCTTCGAACTTCCCACCGGGCACTGGCCGATGCTGTCCTGCCCCGACACGCTCGCAGACGTCCTGCTGGGGGCCGCGGCCGGTGAGGGACACCGCCTGCGGCCGGCCGGCGACGACGCGCCGGCACCTGCCCACCTGCGCCCGTTCCCGCTGGACGTGCCCGAGCTGCCTCGCGACCGCCAAGGGCATGTCGACCTGTACGTCCCCGACGGAGACGGACCGCGGCCGGCCGTGGTCTTCGTGCACGGCGGACCGGTGCCGGCCGGAGCGCGCCCGCGCCCGCGTGAGTGGCCGACCCTGGTGGGCTATGCCCGCCTGGCCGCCGCCGAGGGCATGGTCGGCGCGACACTCGACCACCGCCTCCACGACGTCGCGGACTACGACCGCGCCGCCGCGGACATCGCCGCCGCCGTGGAACTGGTGCGGGCCGACGCCCGGGTGGACGCCGGCCGGATCGCCCTGTGGTTCTTCTCCGGCGGCGGCCTCCTCAGCACGGACTGGCTGGCGAAGCCCCCCGCCTGGCTGCGCTGCCTGGCCGCCTCCTACCCCGTCCTCGCCCCCCTGCCCGCCTGGGGGATGGCCGGCAGCCGCTTCCACCCCGCCCGGGCGGTCGATCAAGCGGGGTCGCTGCCCGTCGTCCTCCTCCGCGTCGGGCGAGAGGCGCCCGAGATCGCTGCGACCGTCGATGCGTTCGTCGCCGCGGCCAAGGGCTGCGCAGCGCGACTCGAGCTGGTCGACGTCCCCAACGGCCACCATGGGTTCGAAACCACCGACCCTCCGGAGGAGACGCTGCCGGCCCTGCACCATGCGATGCGCTCGGTGGTCGCTCACCTGACCGTCTGACGCCCTGGCTGCGGTGTCCCCCCTGGAACATGGTGGCGCCACCACCACCTCAGCCAGGGGGTGAACGCCATTCTGCCGCCGGAGAATGATCTGGATACTGAGCCCCATGACCAAATCCATGGCGCTTCCGGTGGACCCCTCGACGCAAGGAGAGCAACAGGAGAAAACCAGGGGGAGTGACTTCTCTGAATTGTCTCGGCGTATAGCCGAGGCCGGGCTTCTCCGGCGCCGCCCTTTGCATTACACCGTCCGCTTCGGACTGGTCGCCCTCGCCCTCTCGGGGTGCGTCGGCGCCTTTCTCGCCCTGGGGGACAGCTGGGGACAGCTGTTCGTCGCCGTGGCTCTGGCCGTGGTCTTCGGGCAGCTCGGACTGGCTGCCCACGACCTCGCCCACCGACAGGTCTTCTCCCGTCGACGGCCCAGCGAGGCAGGGGGACTGCTGGTCGCCGACCTGTTGCTGGGCATGAGCTACGGGTGGTGGATGAACAAGCACACCCGGCATCATGCGAATCCCAATCACGAGGGCAAGGACCCGGACGTCTCGCCGGATATTCTCGTCTGGTCGCGCCGACAGGCACGTAAGGCCCGGGGTTTGCCGCGTTTCGTCGGAAAGCACCAGGCCACGCTCTTCTTCCCGCTTCTGACCCTGGAAGGCTTGAATCTGAGCTTCGGCAGCTTCCGCGCTCTGAAAAGTCCGTCGGTGAAAAGGCCAGCGCTGGAGTGCACCCTGCTCGTGGCTCACTTTGTGTTGTACTTCGGCGGCCTGTTCGCAGTCCTCTCCCCCGCCAAGGCGCTGCTCTTCCTAGCCGTGCACCAGGGCCTGTTCGGCATCTACCTCGGTTCGGTGTTCGCACCCAACCACAAGGGGATGCCGATGATCGAAGAGGAGACCCGGCTGGACTTTCTGCGCCGCCAGGTCCTCACCTCGCGCAATGTCCGGGGCGGCACACTGATCGACGCCTTCATGGGCGGGCTCAACTACCAGATCGAGCACCACCTCTTCCCCAGCATGCCGACACCAGGACTCGCCAGGGCGCAGGTCATCACCGAGCGGTACTGCGTGGAGCTGGGCGTCCCGTACCACCGGGCGGGGCTGATCGCCTCGCACCGGGAGGCGCTGCGCCACCTCAGGAGTGTCGGCGAGCCGCTGCGCGCCCCGGCCGAAGGCTGACCCGACCGGTTGTTCCCGAGCGTGCTGTTGCTCGCCACGCCGACGATGAGCCGAGGCCGTGTCGGATCGGGCCGAGGGCGTCAGCGCAGCGGCTTGTCCAGGACCGCCTTGCGGTGACTGAAGGTCTCGATGGAGTAGCGGCCGTGATAATTGCCCATGCCGCTCTCCCCCACCCCGCCGAACGGCAGGTCGGAGACGGTGAGATGGGCGAGCGGAAGGCCGTGGCCCAGGCCGCCCGAGGAGGTCTCGCCGGCGAACCGGCGCCGCGTCCCGTCGGACTCGGTGAAGACGTACAGGGCGAGCGGCTTGTCCCGGTCGTTGATGAAGTCGATCGCCTCGTCGAGGCCGGGGACCGTCACGACCGGCAGGATGGGGCCGAAGATCTCCTCCCGCATGACGGGCGCGTCGGGGCCGACATCGGCCAGGACGGTGGGCGCGAGGTACTTCGCCGTCCGGTCACTCGTGCCGCCCACGACGGTGCGGCCGGAGTCGAGCAGGCCGGTGAGCCGGTCGAAGTGCCGTTCGTTGATGATCCGCCCGTACTCGCCGGAGGCGGCCGGGTCGCTGCCGTACAGCGCCTTCACGGCGTCCGCGAGCAGCGGCTCCAGCGCCGCCGCGGTCTCCGGATCGGTCAGGACGTAGTCGGGGGCGACGCAGGTCTGTCCGGCGTTGAGGAACTTGCCGCGGGCCAGACGCTCCGCGACGACGGTCAGGTCGGTGTCACGGTCGACGAACGCCGGTGATTTGCCGCCGAGTTCGAGGGTGACCGGGGTGAGGTGCTCGGCGGCGGCGCGCAGCACGATACGGCCGACCGTGCCGTTGCCGGTGTAGAAGATGTGGTCGAAACGCTCCGTCAGCAGGGCCGTGGTCTCGGGAACGCCGCCCTCAACCACGGCGACCGCGTCGGCGTCGAGGTACGCCGGCAGCAGCCGGGCCATGGCGGCGGAGGTGGCCGGGGACAGCTCGCTCGGCTTGGCGACCACCGCGTTGCCCGCGGCCAGGGCGCCGACGACCGGGGCGAGCAGGAGCTGGGCCGGGTAGTTCCAGGGCGCGATGACGAGGACGACGCCGAGGGGGTCGTACTGCGTCCAAGCCGTCACGTCCGCGCCGAGGTGGGCCGGGGTCGGGGCGGGCTCCGGGCGCAGCCAGTCGGCGAGGTGATCGAGCGTGTGGTCGATCTCGCGGACGGTGAAGTCGATCTCGGTGCGGTAGGCCTCGGTGGCGCTCTTGCCGAGGTCGGTGTGGAGGGCGGCGGCCAAGTCAGCGCCGTTCTCCGTCAGCATGTCACGCAGTCGGCGCAGTTGGGCCGTTCGCCACTCGAGGGGCTTGGTACGGCCGGTGCGGAAGGTGGCACGCAGACGGGCGACGACGTCGGCAGGCTGCTCATGGGCGGAGTGGTTCACGGGTTCCTCGCAGACTCGCAGTCGGATGTATATACCAACCTTCTGACCGCTCTCCTGGATTCCACCGTTTCCGAACCACATCCGTGCCGTGTGTCACAGCAGGCGGAGGCCCCGCCGGGCCCGGAACGGGGGCCTTGAGAGTGGGATCGCGCCCTCAAGGCCCGTTCTGTCTCCGAAGCAGTAGGGCGCCCGAGCAGCCGGTTCACCGGCCTCACGATGCTCGAAGCGCACCCTTGCCCGCGCTACGGCATCCCGTCAGCCGGCGGCGAGGAGCTGCAGCGTGTCGATCACGCGGTTGGAGAAGCCCCACTCGTTGTCGTACCAGGCGACCACCTTCACGTGGCGGCCGTCGACGCGGGTGAGAGCGGCGTCGAAGATGGACGAGGCGGGATTGCCCACGATGTCGGAGGAGACCAGCGGGTCGTCGGAGTATTCGAGGACCCCGGCGAGCGGCCCCCCGGCTGCGTCACGGTAAGCGGCGAGCACGTCGTCGCGGGTCACGTCGCGGGCGACCGTCGTGTTGAGTTCGACGATCGAGCCCACCGGCACCGGTACGCGGATCGAGTCGCCCGACAGCTTGCCGTCCAGGCCGGGCAGGACCAGGCCGATCGCCTTGGCGGCGCCGGTCGTGGTCGGCACGATGTTCACGCCGGCGGCCCGGGCGCGGCGGGCGTCGCGGTGCGGACCGTCCTGCAGGTTCTGTTCCTGCGTGTAGGCGTGCACGGTCGTCATGAATCCGTGTTCGATACCCGCGAGGTCGTCGAGCACCTTCGCCAGTGGGGCGAGCGCGTTGGTGGTGCAGGAGGCGTTGGAGACGATCGTGTGCAGGTCCTGGTCGTAGGCGTCGGTGTTGACCCCGAAGGCGAGGGTGACGTCGGCGCCGTCCGAGGGCGCGCTGACCAGCACCTTGCGGGCGCCCGCGTCGAGGTGGGCGCGGGCGGCCTTCGCCGAGGTGAAGCGGCCGGTGGCTTCCAGGACGATGTCGACGCCGAGTTCGGCCCAGGGCAGCTGCGCCGGTTCGCGCTCGGCCAGCACCTTGATCCGGCGGCCGTCGACGACGAGGGCAGCCCCCTCGGCGGTCACCGGACGCCCGAGGCGGCCGGCCGTCGAGTCGTAGGCGAGCAGCCGGGCGAGCGTGGCGGGCTCGGTGAGGTCGTTGACGGCGACGATCTCGAGGGCGCTGTCACGTTCCAGCAGGGCGCGCAGCACATTGCGCCCGATGCGGCCGAATCCGTTGATCGCGATGCGAGTCATGAGTGATGTCCCTTCCTTATCCCCACCAGGCTCGCCCGCCGCTCAGGCCGCCGACAGTGGCGCGATCGCCATGGTTCAAAAGGATCCCGCCACGGCTACTCGCCCCGGGTGAAGGTGCGCCGGTACTCGCTCGGCGTGGTGCCCAGGATGTGCTGGAAGTGCAGGCGCAGGTTCGCACCGGTACCGAGCCCGACGTCGGCGGCGATCTGCTCGACGCTGCGCTCGGAGCGTTCCAGCAGTTCACGGGCCCGGTCGATGCGGGCGCGCATCACCCACTGCATCGGCGTGTAGCCGGTCTCCTCGACGAAACGCCGGGAGAACGTGCGCGCCGAGACCCCGGCCTGCCGCGCCAGCAGGTCCAGGGAGAGGGGCTCTCCGAGCCGGTGCAGCGCCCACTCGCGGGTGGTGCCGAAACGCTCGCCGAGCGGCTCGGGCACACTGCGCGGCACGTACTGGGCCTGGCCGCCGCTGCGGTAGGGGGCCGCGACCAGACGGCGGGCGGCGTGGTTGGAGGCGGCCACTCCGAGGTCGCCGCGCAGGATGTGCAGGCAGAGGTCGATGCCGGAGGCGGCGCCGGCCGAGGTGAGCATGCTGCCCTCATCGACGAACAGGACATTCTCGTCGACCTGGATGAGCGGATGTCTGGCCGCGAGGGCTCGCGTGTAGTGCCAGTGCGTCGTGGCGCGCCTGCCGTCGAGCAGGCCCGTCGCGGCGAGCGCGAAGGCGCCGGTGGAGATGGCGGCCAGCCGCGCGCCGCGCGCATGGGCGGCGATCAGCGCGTCGACGACGGGCCGCGGCGGGTTCTCGCGGTCCGGGTGCCGGTAGCCGGGGACAAAGACGATGTCGGCCCACGCCAGCGCGTCCAGGCCATGGGCGACGTGGTAGGCGAGCCCATCGCCGCCGGTGACCAGACCAGGGGCTGCCCCGCATACCCGCACCTCGTACGGCATGCTCGCGCGCGTCGTGAACACCTGCGCGGGAATGCCGACATCCAGCGGCTTCGCGCCCTCGAGCACAAGGACGGCGACGCGATGAAGACGGGAGGACTGCACGGAGAGAGGCTACGTGGGACGGGACGTCGAAACGCCCACTGCCGGGGCCTGGCGGCCGACAGCAGCCGGGCGATCGTCCTGGGGGCCGCTCCGGCAGGCACGTACGGCACTGCGGGCGGCCTGCAGCGTTTCGCCCGGACACCGGGTGCGGCAGGTGCGGCCGTCAAGGTGGGCATTGCGGTGCTCCCAGATGGGGAGGTACCCCTCGGGGGCCGCAGGGAGCGTCGGGTCGCTGTCGAATTCCACGGCGCAGGCGGTGAGGCCCAGTTCTACGAGGACGGGACCGGCAGCGTAGACGGACGGGTGCGCATCGCCGGCGCCCGACAATCCGTCCTCCGCGTGCTGCGGCTGGTCGGCGTCGGCACCCTCATCCCCGGCCCCCCGCCACTGAGCAGGCCCTGACCACCTGACCCGCGCATCCAGACCCTCGCCAGGATCAGGGTTGGCCCTGGCCCAGCTGGCAACCCGGGCCCCGGGCAGGGTTGGGCAGCTAGCCCTGTCGGGTCCTCCGGGGGCCGGCTCCCGGAGGGCTCACACGTGGTGACCTGCTGCGACCGGACACATACGGGGAAGGGACCCCGGCAGGCGCGAAGAGCGCCCCGTCTGGCGATGGGCTGAGCTATCTGCAGGCTGCGGAGAGGGGCCCGGCATCAGCCGGGCCCCTCGTACTCGTAGCGAGGACAGGATGTGAACCAGCGCTCACTGGATCATGAGCCCCCGCGAGCTACCCGAACGCTCTACCCCGCACCGGTGGTGCTGCTCTTCACAGTGGCTCTCGCGGGGCGGTGCGCATGCTCCTTCGTCAGCCGCGCACGATGTTCTCGGCCTGAGGGCCCTTCTGGCCCTGGGTCACGTCGAAGGTGACCGGTTCGCCTTCGATGAGCTCCCGGTAGCCGTTGCCGGTGATGTTGGAGTAGTGGGCGAAGACGTCCGGGCCGCCTCCGTCCTGGGCGATGAACCCGAAGCCCTTTTCGGCGTTGAACCACTTCACGGTGCCGCTGGCCATGCTGATCGTCCTTCACTATCGCCGAGTGGTCCCGGCTGGTCTGTGGGTAGGGCCCTCCGTCAAAGGAAGGCACCCGCCGACCGTTCTACCCCCTCGGCCGCCGATTATCCGACCTCCGCCAGTCGCGGCACACCGAGCGCTCACTCGATCAGGTTCCTGGCCACTGCCGCCCTGGGGCCGGCAGCTCAGACTTCGAGGGGGGCCAGGCCCGGGTAGATGCTCTGCCAACGGTATCGGGAGCTGTGGAAGTGCCAGTGGACGAAGGCCCGCATGTAGCGGTCCAGACGGGGGCGTTGCTCGTCGGTCGTCAGGGCCAGGACGCCGCGGTAGGCCGTCAGACCGTTGTCGAACGTCTGCCGGAAGACCTCGAGGTACGGCTGGTTCTCCTGGACCGAACTTCGGTACACACGCAAGGGCTCAGCACCGCCGACCAGAACGCCTGATGGGAGCGGGCGCTCAGACATGGGTGGGTGAACTGCAGTACGTGAACCAGAACTGGGAGAAGCCGTTGAGGATGCGCACGTAGTCGCTGTCGACCTGGTCGCAGGCCCCATGTCTTGGATGTAGCGCGTGTTCGGGGTTGCCGCGGGCGGCGATGTCGACATGCCTGCCCGCAGGATGGCTTGAGCTACGGCCTGATCGTGACAGCACACGTCGTCGGTTCGCGTCGTGAACACCCAGATCCGATCCAGCGCGAGAGCGAGAGCGTCGTCGGCGACGGGCACCATCAGGGCCCGCATCAGGGTGATGTGCCGGATGGTGGCGTCCGAAACGGTGACTCCGAAGGCGTCGAACTCGTCGCTGAGTACCTCGGCGTCCGCGCGTGCCTGCTCCACATCGACGGGCACATCGAAGGTCTCCGTGAAGGCGATCATCTCGTCGACAAGACCGGGGGCCAACACGCTTTCGGCCATCGCGCGATGATACGGATCAAGGACGGCGGTAAGGCCGCCTCGCGGAGCGCAGTCAAGGGTGTCCAAGCCGGGCGGCCGAGCGCCTCTGGTCATGAGACGGGTTGCCTGCTTCACCGCGACCTCCCCCACACCGCTTCCTCCGGGAAGCATGTCCGGGGTTTTCAGACCGCGTGCAAACCGTCGGGCAGAGATGAGGTGGGCTGTGAAGAGAACGCCGGTATGCGGGAGGCGAGAGAGCCGCCCACGAAGCGGTGAGGTCGTAACGAACTCCGCCGGCCATTCGGGTTAGACCGGCGGGCGCACTCGAAACCGGTCAGAGCCCTTACGTCTGAGTCAGGAGCAGTCAGCGAGGCACGCCGCGGTATCGCTTCACGTCCTTCGGCACCCCGTCACAGCCCATACCGTTTTTGCTGATCACGTGAAATGAGGCAAACGGCCGGTATCGCGCCACCTGGTGAGCCAGCCAAATAACACATATGGGCCGGAAGTTCGGTGCCTTGTCCTTGCGGTGGCTGGTCTTCATCTGGACCAGCACCCTGACAGCGGGCGCCGAGGCAGGCAGCACATGAACCCGCACATCGACTACGAGGCGGTCTTTCAGGCCCTGCCCGGCATGGTGGCGCTGCTCACGCCGGAGCTCGTGTATGCCGACGCCAATGAGGACTTCCAGGGACTGGCCGGGCGCACCCGCGAGCAACTGGTGGGACACTACATCTTTGATGTCTTCCCCGAGAACCCGAACGAACCGGCCGCGGTCGGCAGACGGGAAACCCAGGCATCCATGCTGCGCGTGGTGGCCACAGGCCAGCGCGACACCATGGCACTGGTCCGATACGACATCGAGGACCCCAAGCGGCCCGGGCGCTGGGAAGAGCACTACTGGAGTCCAGTGAATGCGCCGGTCCTCGGGCCGGACGACCAGGTGATGCTGATCGTGCACCGGGTGGAAGAGGTCACCGAACTTCTTCGTGCCCGCAGCGGCCCTGCCGCGGGCGACACGTCCCGGGTGCTGGAGGCAGAGCTCTACACCCGCTCTCGTGAACTGCAGGAAGTCAACGAGCGCCTGCGCCTCGCCCAGGCTCGTGACCGCGAGGTGGCATTGACCCTCCAGGAGGCCATGCTGCCCGCGCCCAGGCCTGTCGGGCATCACCGGGCAGCCGTGCGCTACCAGCCGGCCACCCGCACCCTGAACGTGTGTGGCGACTGGTACGACCTGGCCGAGCTACCCGGCGACAGCATCGCGGTCGCCGTCGGCGACATCGTCGGCCACGGCCTCACGGCCGTCGGCGTCATGGGACAGCTGCGTAGCGCGCTGAGCGCTGCCTGCCGCGTCGCCGAGGGGCCCGCCCGCGCCCTGGAGGCTCTCGGTCTGTACGCCCGCTTCGTGGAGGGCGCGGAATCGGCGACCGCCGTGACGGCCTTCATCGACTGGGACCGCCACACCATCACCTACAGCAGTGCCGGCCACCCACCACCCGCTCTGCTCCACCCCGACGGCACCGTCACCTTCCTGGACCGGGCCACCGACCCGCCGCTCGGCGCCCGCCCCGAACACGTCCCCCGCCCCCAGGCCCACACCCCGTTCACCGAGGGCGCCACGCTGGTCCTGTACACCGACGGCCTGATCGAACGCCGCCGCGAAGACATCGACGTCGGCCTGGCCCGCCTCGCCGACTCTCTCACCCTCCACCGGCACAACGGCCCCGAAAGCCTCGCTGACGCCCTCCTGGCCGATCTCCTCCCTCCCGCCGGCAATACCGACGACATCGCTCTGGTCGTCATCCGCCTGTAGCGAGCGACCGCGCGGGCGGCTCCCGAGGGGTCGCAATCGTCCGTGACATGCATGGACAGGCGTGGTTCGTCCGGTGCGCGCCCGCGGCCGACCGCCGGACTTTGTGCTCAGGGGTGCCGTCCTCCGATTCAGCTCACCCGGTGCTGCCGGGCGCGTTCGGTGTTCAGGGTCAGGCCCAGGCCGGGCTCGCCACCGCCTGGGGTGATGTTGCGCCGCCGGGGTCGAGGGCGCCGTCGAAAAGGAGGCGCTCGATGCGAGCGTGGTCGTGGAACCACTCCATGTGGCGCAGGTTGGGCACGGCCGCCGCGACGTGGGCGTGCGGGGCGCAGTGGCCGGAGATGCCCAGGCCGCGGGCTTGGGCGAGGGCGACGGTGCTCAGCCAGACGGTGACGCCTCCGCACCGGGTGACGTCCGCCCTGCAGGCAGTCCACCGCGCCGACGGCGAGCATGTGCCCGAAGTCTCACGTGTCCTCTCCGGTGCCGGGCCGGTCCTCCCGGTGACGGTGGCCGGGCAGCATCTCCTGGACCTTGGCCTTGAAGCCCTGCCGGACCATGCCGGCACGGTCGCTGTCGCCCTTGAGCACGGACAGCGCCGCGGCCTCGATCTGGTCGAAGGACGCGTGCGGCGGAATGGGCGGCACCGCCGGGTCGGTGCGGAAGTCCAGGACGAAGGGCCGGTCGGACGCCAGCGCCGTCTCCCAGGCGCTCTGCACGTCCTGTGGCTTCTCCACCCGCATCCCGCCCAGGCCCACGGACCGGGCGAAGTCGGCGTAGGCGACGTCGGGCAGCGACTGCGAGGGCAGGAACTGCGGGGCGCCGGACATGGCCCGCATCTCCCAGGTGACCTGGTTGAGGTCCTGGTTGTTGAGCACGGCCACGACCAGGCGCGGATCGGCCCACTGCTCCCAGTACTTGGCGATCGTGATCAGCTCGGCGAGGCCGTTCATCTGCATCGCCCCGTCGCCCACGAGCGCGATCGCCGGGCGGTCGCCGTGCGCGAACTTCGCGCCGATCACATAGGGGACGCCGGGCCCCATGGTGGCCAGCGTGCCGGACAGCGAGCCGCGCATGTCGCCGCGCAGCCGCAGGTGGCGTGCGTACCAGTTGGCGGCGGACCCGGAGTCGGCGGCCAGGATGACGTTCTCGGGCAGCAGGCCGTTCAGGGCGTGGGCCACGTACTCGGGGTTGATCGGTTCGGCGTCCACCGCGGCGCGCCGCTCCATGACCTCCCACCAGCGGGCGGTGTTCTTCTCGATCGTCTTGCGCCAGGTGTCGGCCTTGGCCGGCCGCAGGTGCGGCAGCAGCCGCTGGAGTGTCGCGCGGGCGTCGCCGACGAGGTTGACCTCGAACGGGTAGCGCATGCCGACCATGTGCGGGTCGATGTCGATCTGCACGGCGCGCGCCTGGCCGAACTCGGGCAGGAACTGCGTGTAGGGGAAGCTGGATCCGATGACCAGCAGCGTGTCGCAGTCCTGCATCAGCTCGTACGACGGCCGGGTGCCCAGCAGGCCGATCGAACCGGTGACATAGGGCAGGTCGTCGTCGAGGGCGTCCTTGCCGAGCAGCGCCTTGGCCACGCCGGCCCCCAGCCGGTCGGCGACCTCCATGACCTCCTGGCGTGCCCCGCGGGCACCCTGGCCGATGAGGAGGGCGACCTTCTCGCCGGAGTTGAGGACCTCGGCGGCGCGCTCGATGTCGGGGTCGGCGGGCACGGGGGCGTAGTGGGACATGCCCAGGCTGGAGGGCACCATCTTGAAGGCGTGCTCGGGCGCGGAGTAGTCGAGCTCCTGCACGTCGGCCGGGACGATGACGGCCGTCACCGACCGGCGCGCCATGGCGGTGCGCATGGCCCGGTCGAGCACGTTGGGCAGCTGCTCGGGGACGGTGACCATCTCGCAGAAGTCGGAGGCGACGTCCTTGTAGAGGCTCAGCAGGTCGATCTCCTGCTGGTAGGAGCCGCCCATCGCACTGCGGTTGGTCTGCCCGACGATGGCGACGACGGGCACATGGTCGAGTTTGGCGTCGTACAGGCCGTTGAGGAGGTGGATGGCGCCGGGTCCTGAGGTGGCGGCGCAGACTCCGACCTTTCCGGAGAACTTCGCGTAGCCGACGGCTTCGAATGCCGCCATCTCCTCGTGCCGGGCCTGGACGAACTGCGGCTTGTCGTCTGCTCGTCCCCAGGCTGCGAGCAGGCCGTTGATGCCGTCACCGGGATAAGCGAAGACGTGCTCGACCTCCCAGGCGCGCAGTCGCTCGAGGATGTGGTCGGAAACCTTCATCGACATGTGCTGACCTTTCCGATGGGACGTGCGTGTTCCGTGGTTGGGGGGTTACGGGCGGCCGCGCAGGCGGCGTGTCGCGGCGCGACCGGCGACGGCGGCCACCCCGGCCGTCAGGGTCGCCGCGCCCGCGGTGACCGCCCAGCGGGCCACGCGGGACGGTTCGGACGGCCGCCGCGCCAGGCGCTCGGGGTGCTGACTGGGCAGGTTCCCGTCGAGGCCCAGGGCAAGCACCTCGGCCAGGTGCAGGGCCCGGCGGCCGGTGTCGCCCTGTTCGATCTGGGTGCGGCAGCTGAAACCGTCGGCGAGGAGCAGGCTGTCGGGGGCGGCCGCGCGCACCGCCGGCAGGACGCCCTGCTCCGCGACGGCCATGGAGATCTCGTGGTGGCCGCGTTCGAAGCCGAAGTTGCCGGCTAGGCCGCAGCAGCCTTCGTCCAGCACGTCGGCGTCGAGGTGGGCCCTGCGCATCAGTTCGCGGTCGGGGTCGTCCTTCATGATCGCGTGCTGGTGGCAGTGGGTCTGCACGACGGCCTGCCGGGTCACTGCGGGCGGCTGCCAGTCCTTCGGCGCGTGCCGCACGAGGTGCTCGGCGAAGGTGCGGAACTGCCCGGCCAGGCGCCGCACGTCCTGGTCCTGCGGCATCAGTTCGGGCGCGTCGGCGCGGAACACGGCGGTGCAGGAGGGTTCGAGGCCGATGACCGGGGTGCCGGCCTCGATGTACGGGCGCAGGATGTCGAGCGTGCGGCGCAGGACCTTCTTGGCGACGGTCAGCTGCCCGGTGGAGATCCATGTCAGGCCGCAGCACACGGCGTCCGTGGGCACGGCGACGCGGAAGCCGGCGTCCTCCAGGACCCGTACCGCCGAGATGGCGATCGACGGATGGAAGTAGGTGCTGAACGTGTCGGGCCACAGGACCACGGTGCGCGGGTCGGCGGGATCCGGCGCGTCGGCGTCCCGGTCCCGCCACCACTCGAGGAAGGACTGCTGTGCGAACAGCGGCGCTTGGCGGGCGTCGTCCACGCCGGCGAGCCGTTTGCCCGCGCGGGCCAGACCGGGCGCTTGCAGCACGCCATTGACCAGCGACGGGGCCAGGCGGGACAGCCGGGCCCACAGCGGCAGCCAGCCCATGGAGTAGTGCGCCGCGGGACGCAGCCGGCCGTCGTAGTGATGGGCGAGGAACTCGGCCTTGTACGTGGCCATGTCGACGCCCGTCGGGCAGTCCGACTTGCAGCCCTTGCAGGCCAGGCACAGGTCGAGGGCGTCGCGGACCTCTGTCGAGCGCCAGCCGTCGGTGACCGCCGAGTCGGCGTGGCCGTCGAGCATCTCGAACAGCAGCCGGGATCGCCCGCGGGTGGAGTGCTCCTCCTCCTTCGTGGCCCGGTAGGAGGGGCACATGACGCCGCCCTGGTGGCTACGGCAGTTGCCGATGCCGACGCAGCGCATGACCGCCCGGGTGAAGGAGTTCTCGTCCTCCGGGTAGCCGAAGTGCGTGTCGGAGCCGGTCGGCCGCCACGCGGGGCCGAGCCGCAGCTGTCCGTCGACGGGGTTGGGGTCGACGACCTTGCCCGGGTTCATGAGGTTGTCCGGGTCGAAGAGGGCCTTCACCTCGCCGAACGCGGTCACGAGCCGTTCGCCGAACATGCGGGTGAGCAACTCGCCCCGGGACTGCCCGTCGCCGTGCTCGCCGGACAGGGACCCGCCGTAGGAGGCCACGAGGTCGGCGGCGCGTTCCAGGAAGCGGCGGAAGTCGGCGACGCCTTCGGCGGTCTTCAGCCCGAACGGGATGCGGGTGTGCACACAGCCCTGTCCGAAGTGCCCGTACAGCGAGGGATGGTCGTAGTCGAACTCCTCGAACAGGCCCTTCAGGTCACGCAGATAGTCGCCCAGCCGTTCTGGCGGTACGGCGGAGTCCTCCCAGCCCTCCCAGGTCTCCCGGTCGTCCGGCGGGCGCGCGGTCACTCCGAGCCCCGCCTCGCGTGCCCTGAGCATCTTCTGCTCGCGTTCGGGATCGTCGGAGAAGGCGACGGTGGCCTCCTTCTCGCTGCGGCCGAGGGCGCGCAGCAGCGCGTGCGCCTGCTCGTCGACGTCGTCCTGGCTGTCGCCGTCGAACTGGAGCATGAGCCAGCTGTCGCCGTCCGGCAGGGCGTCGAGGGAGTCGATGTAGGACCCTTCCTCGCGCATGAGCTGGGCCATCCGGCCGTCGAG
This sequence comes from Streptomyces sp. NPDC006265, assembly GCF_040613555.1. Lineage (NCBI taxonomy): Bacteria > Bacillati > Actinomycetota > Actinomycetes > Kitasatosporales > Streptomycetaceae > Streptomyces > Streptomyces sp. NPDC006265. Next base: position 11,929 of record NZ_JBEXSH010000007.1, on the reverse strand, counting down.
GGCCTCCAGTTGGCCGGGCGAGCAGTGTCGCAGGAGTTCGGGTACGTCGTCGGCGGCGCGGCAGATGTCGTCGTAGCCGAGCACCAGCAGCGCTTGGTGGGCCGGCACCGGCACCAGGTCGAGTTCGGCGCGCAGTACCGTCACCAGGGTGCCTTCGCTGCCGACCAGTGCCTTGGCCAGGTCGAAGCCGTTCTCCGGGAGCAGGGAGTCCAGGTTGTAGCCGGAGACCCGGCGCGGGATCTTGGGGTATCCCTGGCGGATGTCGGCCAGGTACTCGGCGGCGATGCGCTCCAGGCCGGTGTGGATCTCGGCCCGGCGACCGCCCTCGGCCGCGATCCGCTCCCGTTCCGCCTCGTCCGTCGGCCCGACCCACATGCGGGTGCCGTCGTAGGTGAGGATCTCCAGCCGGCGCACGTTGTCCACGGTCTTGCCGTACGCCTGCGCCGACGCCCCGCACGAGTTGTTGCCGATCATGCCGCCCAGGGCGCAGTGGCTGTGCGTGGACGGCTTCGGCCCGAACTGGAGACGGTGGTCCGACAGCTGCCGGTTCAGCTCGTCCAGGACGATCCCGGGCTCCACCACGCAGGTGCGGGCGTCGGGGTCCACGGAGACCAGCGCGTGGCAGTACTTGGTCCAGTCGACGACCACGGCCGTGTTGGTTCCCTGCCCCGCCAGGCTGGTGCCCCCGCCGCGCGACAGCACGGGGGCCCTGAAACGCCTGCACACCTCCATCGCCCGTACGGCGGCGTCCACGCTGTGCGGAACGACCACCCCGAGGGGTACCTGACGGTAGTTGGAACCGTCCGTGGCATACGCACCTCTGCTGCCGGCGTCGAAGCGCACCTCACCGGCGACGGCCTCGCGCAGCGCGGCTTCCAGTTCCACCACGTCGACCGGCTCGTGCAGTCCGCCGGTCGAGCCGCGGGTGCCGTGTCGCGATGTACGAGTCATCGGGAGAACCATTCCTTCGGCCTGCCCCGAGTTCGAGGCGAGTTCGTGTACTGGAGGGCGCGCCGCTCTTGTGCGCGTGCCGCTCTCCGGCTGGGACGGAGGCTCCGAGGGGGCCGCCGCCCCACGAGTACCCACCATTGCATTGTGCAATGATGATTTCCCGCGGGGCGTTGCAGCGTGCTTCGCCCTGCCGCACGTCCGAGTGGGCGACGCGGCGCCCTTCACACCCGAGCGGCGCCGGAAATCCGGCCCAACACCCCGCCACATCTACCGAGTTGCCTGAACCTTCAACATTGCATCCTGCGACATTTTAGGGGTCAGGTGAGATGGAATCATGGGCTCACCGCACGGAGAGGGGGAACGGACTGCGATGACGCGCCATGACTCCCATCACCCTGGGGCTTCGGACGGCCCTCCCGCCCAGGCGGAACTCGACCGGGAATCCGGATCGCGACCTGGATCACCGACTTCTACAACAGCCGTCGGCTACACAGCATGTGCGGCTTCAAGAGCCCGATCGACTACGGACACGACTACTGGGCCAGCCTCGGTGAGGGGCTGGCTGCACAGGACGGTCTCCGCGATTCGAGGGGATTGACACCTGTGGTGTTGGCGCTTGCGCCGGGCGTGAGGCGATCGTGTCGTCTCCTTCCTGGTGGGCCCAGCGCCGGGGCAGCCGCGAAGCGGGCAGCAGGCCGAGAGCGGCGAGTGCGGCGAGTGCGGCGAGTGCGGCCAGGATCAGCAGAGTGGAGCTCATGGTTGAAACAGCCGTGCCGGTTGCGCTGGCCGCGACGGCGATGCCGAAGGTCGGCCCGATGTTCATGGCGGTCTGCTTGAGCCCGCTGACGACCCCGGCGTACCCGGGCGGCGCGTCACCGACGACGGTCCCGGTGGCGGTGACCATCACGGTGGCGAACCCGGCACCGACGGCGGCAAAGGCCGCAGCCATGGCCATCCATGTGCTGGCGGGACCGAGCCGGGACAGCCCCGCGATGCCGACCACGACGAGGAACGTACCGGCGATCGCGGTGCGGCGCGCACCGTACCGGCGCAGTACGGCGACCGCGGCGGGTGACCCGAGGACCATGAGCACGGTCAGCGGGAGTACGCGCAGACCGCTGGCGAGTGGGTCGAGTCGAAGTACGTCCTGGAGGTAGAACGTGGCCCTGAACAGCGCGCCGAACAGGCCGGCTGTGGTGACCAGCAGGATCGCCATCGACGCCGTCACCGGTACGGACCGCGCTACGACTGGTGGAACGATCGGGTGTGTGGTGCGGCGTTCGTGCCAGGTAAACACGGTTGCGGCGCCGATGACGGCGAGGAATTCGAGCAGCGTCGGCGCGGGCGGCCCACCCCCCGCGCGGGTATGTCGGCCAAGGCGTGGACCAGGATTGCGAGAGCGACCGCCAGCAGGCCGGCGCTGGTGAGGTTGAGCCGTGGAGAGTTGACACGTTGAGGTGCCGGCGTCCATACGGCGAGGGCGAGGACGGCGATGACGAACGCGAGGGGCACGTTGACCCAGAGGACTGCGCGCCATCCCAGATGAGCCACCAGAACCCCGCCCAGGAGCGGACCGGACCCTGCCGCCACCGCGAGCGCACTGGTGCGAATGGCGATCGGCTTGCCGAGCCGGTCCGCGGGATACGCCAGCCGTAGCAGCGCGAGCGTCGCAGGTTGCAGGAACGCGGCCAACCCGCCCTGCACCGCACGCAGGACGATCACCCAGCCGACGCCCGGGCGCGAGCGCGATCCCGGCCGAGGCAGCCCCGAAACCGAGGACGCCGACGAACAGCAGGCGCGGGTGCCCGTACCGATCCCCGAGGCGCCCCTTGCCGTAGTGCAGGACGGTGTTCGCGCTGTTCCAGTTCTCCACGACCTGGAGCCCGCCGTGCACCTCCCGGCGCAGGCCGGGGCTGGCCAGGTAGTCACACGCGAAGATCGTGCGCACTGGGCGGCCCAGCTCTTCGAGGGCCTGGCAGGTCGGGTACTTGGGGCCGCCGCGGGTGAAGCGCCGCAGCACCTGTTCTGCCTCGGCGGTGCCCAGGCGCAGGGCGGCGGCGCTGGTGCGCCAGTACCCCTGCATGCTCGTCCCAGCCGGTGGCTTCAGCCTCCTCGATCGGCCCCTACTCGAGGGCGCCCTGTCCGCCGAATACCCAGCCGCCTGGAACGTCAACGCTCTGGCACCTGCCCTTCCGGCACGACAATCGGCTACGTCGCCGCAACCTCCAACCTCACGCCACCGTCATCGCCGTCTCCGTCCTCACCGACGCCCACTGGATTTCCGGGCACAGGAAGGACTGAGGCGAAACCCGGCCAGCCCAAAGGGCTGTCGGCCCTGTCATCGGTCAGTCGGTGAGTGCCGTGCGCAGGGTGACGGCCATCACATCGATGGCTTCCTTGCCGGCCGGTACCGGGCCGGTGTGGGTGAAGTAGTGGTCCACACCCTCGAAGCAACGGTGGGTGACCGGGACGCCGGCAGCTTCCAGGGCCTTGGCGTAAGCATCGCCCTCGTCACGCAGGCGGTCGTTCTCCGCGGTGATAACCAGGGCGGGCGGCAGCCCGGCGAGGTCGTCGGCCAGTCCGGGCGACACCAGCGGATGGGCGAGGTCGGCGGGCTCAGGGACGTAGGCGGCGGTGAAGACCCGCATGAGCTGAGGGGTAAGCAGGGGCTTGGCGATGGGTGACTGCTTGGTGGCGGGGTCGGCGAGCTGGTCGAGCGGTGCGGAGTCGATGATCTGGAGGCGGGGTGTGAAGGTGCCGCGGTCCCGAGCGGTGCGGCAGACTGCGGCGGCCAGGTTGGCCCCGGCGCTGTGTCCGCCCACGGCGAGTCGTGAACCGTCCCAGTGGTTGGCGGTACCGTTCTCGGCCACCCAGGCGGTGACGTCGTACGCCTGGGTGACGGGTACGGGGTACGGCCGCTGCGGGGCGACGGCGTAGTCCACGTTGATGACCACGCAGCCGGCCGTGTCGGCTATGTAGCGGCAGATGTGGTCGTCCTGCTGGGGGCGGGCGATCACGAACCCGCCGCCGTGGAAGTTGACGTACACGGGGGCAGGGGCTGCGGCGGCGGCCGACGGGCGGTAGACGGTGCACGTCACCGGTCCGGCGCCGGTCTCCACCCGAATGGACTCCGTGCGCTTAGGGATGTCGGTGAAGCGCAGATCCTTGTGCACGCGGCTCATCATTCGGCCGAGCAACAGTTGAACCCCTCTGGCCTGGGTTCTGAGCCTCAATGACATGACTGGCACCCATCGCTACAAAGTTGAAGTATCAGGATTCCTGATGATGGATGCTCGTTCCTGATCGCGCAAGGGGCAACCACGAGCCGACTGCCGAAGGGGGGATGGACACTCCAGCCGTAGCACCGCCTGTTCCTCCGGGCCCCGCGTGGCTCCAAGCCCACCTGACTGCGTCCGTCGGAGGCAGTCAAAGGCCGCAGCAGCGGCCTGAGCTCCGGTCGGGTCCGCTCTCCTGGCTGCGCGGTAGAACGGTACCCACCGCGCCAGAGCGCAGCGCGGCCTTCACGTCGGCGGCGATGGCGATTCCGCCCGCGGCGATGACGGGCAGGGCGAGGGCGTGACGGACGGCGGCGACCAGGTCGGGCAGCTGGAGTGGCTGGCAGAGCGTCGACGCCTGCACCGCCGCTACGAACACAAGCCTGAGCACTCCCTTGCCTTCGTCGGCATCGCCGCAGCCCTCATCTGCTTACGGCCGTCTGGTCAGGACGTAACACCGACGACGGTGGTGATCCAACTGGATACCCTTGCCTGCCGTGATCGACTGAAGGGTCCTCGACGAGCCAGTACTTCGACATAGGCGACGAGACCCTGTGGAACCCGCCCAATGGGGCCTCCCATATGTTCCGGCGGCAAGTAGCGGTCTTTGAGGCGGAACTAGCTAGCTGGGAAACGCGTCTGCGATCCCGGTCGACTGCCCGTCTCCGGCTCACCGGCCACGGAAGGGGGACGGCGTCCCGCAGCGTGTGAAATCGCGCCTGCTCTCCGTCCCAGCCTTTGCTCAACCTATCGAACTCGATAGATTCCCATCGCGTCTCGATGGGAAGATGGGCGATGAGAAGACTGACAGTGGGTGCGCTGCGTGCCGTGCTCGTGGTGGTGCTCGCCGGCACCGTGTTCGTACAGGCGTCGATGGTGTGGACTTGGCCACCGACCCGGAGGACGGGTCGCTCCCGCTGACCCCCTGCGCGTGATCAAGCTCCTGGGCATGGTGGCGGCCCAGGTCGCCACGGTCTGCGTAGGGCGGCTGGTGACGATGGTACGACGCAGAACCGTGTTCTCCCCCGCCGCCTTCCGGTACGTCGACGCCGTGATCGGCGCGATCGTGACGGCCGCCCTCCTTTGGTTCGCGGTCACCGTCATCAATGCGCCGGGCCAGCGAGCCGACCCGGGCGTCACCGTCATCATGGGCGGGATCGGCGTGGCCATCCTGGGAGTCGCGCTCATCGTGCTGGTGCTGCGGATGCTGCTGGCCCAGGCCGTCACGCGCGACGCCGAGGCGTCCCAGATGCAGGCCGAGTTGGACCAGGTGATCTGATGCCGCCCGACATCGACAGTGCCCGGTCAGGTTGTCTTCCGCGAGTTGTCCGACGCCCGAGCCCAAGTCATCGCCGTCGCGGCCGAACTGGCTGCCCGGTACCGACGCGGGCCCGGACGCCCTCGCCGTGACGATGGACCGGACGTCCTGACGTTGGCCGTTCGCCCCCTATGAGGTCTTGCTCCACGCCCGCCGGCGCCGGGCTGGCGGCCGTCCGGACCGGCGGACGGGGTGACGTCACGCAGGGACGCCGAGCGGGGGGTGCTCGAGCACGCGGGGCTTGTACTCGACCAGCTGGATGCGGCCGTCGAAGGTGCGGTGCTCGATCATCTCGAGGGCGACGTCCGGATAGCCGTCGTAGATGCGTTCTTCGCCCGTGGCCCCGGTGATCACCGGGAACATCACGACCCGGAAGCGGTCGACGAGTCCGGCTCGTAGCAGGGACCGGCACAGGCTGAGGCTGCCGATCGTGCTGAGGAGCCCCGAGCCGCTCGACTTCATGGCGCGGACCGCCCCGACGGCGTCGTCGCGGACGAGTGTGGAGTTGGCCCACGTCAGTGGCTCCTCGAGTGAGGAGGAGAACACCACCTTGGACGCCTGCGTGAGCTCGTCGACGGACGCCTCTTCCTCGGGCCTGAACTCGTCTTGGCCACTGGGAACCTCGCCTGCGGCGAAGCCCGACATCAGGCGGTAGGTGTTCGCTCCCATCAGGTAGGTGGCCTCGGGCTGCTCGCCGAGCCATGCGAGGTACTCCGGCCCCTCGAGGCCCCAGAACCCGGGCCATCCCTCTCCCGATGCGTAGCCGTCGAGGGAGGTGATGAAGTCGACGAGAAGCTCCGACATGGCGGTGTCCTTTCCCAGAGTGTCACCAGCTTGGACCGGCCGGGAGCCACAAACTCATCGGCCATGCTGTGGAGTGACGAGAAAAATCCATGACGCTGCAGCCGATCAGGTCGGCGGAGCGGCACCGCTTCGCAGGCCCGGAGCCCTACACGATTGCCCCATGCACGCAGTAGGGGGATGATCTCCACGCGAAGGGGAACGGCGGTTTGCCTTCTGTGCTCAGCCCCACCCGCGCATGGCCCCGACGATCTACGCGATCCCGGGACTGGGCGAGGCCCGCTCACCCGCGCCGTCATGGGGATTCAACGCCTGGGGTGCTGACGGCACAGACAGGCCGGGCAGTGAAAGAGGGAGAGGCGTGGACCAGAACGAGGACCAGATCCTGGTTGAAGAGCTTGCTGCGCTGGGTGCTGTGAGTGGGGGTAGCGGTCGCTTGACCGGTCTCGTGGCACGGCTGTTGAGGAAGAACGTCCATGAGATCGACCTTGTCGTCCCCTTGCCGTTCGACGAAGCCGTGCAGCGCGTCGTCAGACTCCTGGCCGGGGCAGGGCGGCCGGGGAAGTCCCCCATTGTCGAATCCGACAGGGACCAGAAGATGATCCGTGTCGTGGCCGGTGGTGGTGCCGGCGGCATGAATCCTGTAGTGGTCACGGCGCTGGTGAAAAGGGGAACGGGGGCCGGCACAGAGGTAAAGCTCCGTGCGGCCGCCAAAGAGGGCCTGGTCAAACAACGCGCGGGAGAGAAGACGGCCGCCCGTCTTGCGGCGTTGCTGAGTCAATAGAGCAGGAGCAATCCCACGGCGGTTGCGCCTTCTCCGAGTTGCTCGGCGTGGCTCAAGTGGTCGGTCGGCGGAACCTGTTCCGCAGGGCGATGAACGACTGGAAGGGGTGGACGCCGTAGAGGGAGGTCTTCATCAGCTGCATCAAGGTGCGGAGGTACTGCTCCGGACCCTGGTTCTCGCCCTCGTCCAGGAGTCGCCACATGATCTTGGTCAGGCTCGCCCACGACCAGAAGGCGGCGATGACGTGCCCCGCTCGCGCGTGCGTGCGTGACCGTGAGGGCGATCAGGGTCCTGCCTTCCTGGCCGACCACGTCGTTCGGGAGCAGGTTGGCCAGGACCCAGGTGTATCCGGCCTTGGTCCTGTCGGCTCGTGGCGCCTCCCGAACTCGCAGGCCGAGGTCGCCGAGTACTCTGCCTTCGCACCTGGTGTCCTCCTGCTCTCGGTAGATGGCGACCGCTCTGACGCGAGCTTCGAGCGCATCCAGCCGGCGACGTCCACATCTCACCGTCGTGGCGAGGCGTTCCAGCGCCTCGGCCGCCTTGTGCCGGTCGCCCCGGGCCCGGGCCAGCCCGATCTCACGTTCGTGCACCTCGGCGGCCTCCGTGATGCGCCCAGCCGTACGCAGTGCGATGCCGAGGTTGAGCAGCGCAGTGATCAACAGGCGTTCCTCATCACGCTCCTCGTGGATCGCCACTGCCTCCCGGTAGGCCGCGACGGCCTCCTCGTACCGGCCGAGCTGCTTGAGTTCGGTACCCAGGGCGTTCAGCGCCACGGACTCCAGCGCGCGGTCGCAGACCTTGTGGCAGACGGCCACGAGCCGCTGGTAGTTGTCCACCGCGAACTGCCGGAACAACTGGCGGTGGTGGGGAGCAACCGCTGGTAGGAGAGACGGAACGCCGCCTGGACCGCTGTCGTGTGCCCGCCGTCTTCCTAGCTCAGCACATCGAGGCGGGTGTGGGCGTCGGCGAGTTCGGCGACGAGCGCGGCGACGGCCCGGCCGGGATCGGTGGTGAGCAGGGAAGCGGCGATGTGCAAGGCGAGCGGATGGTGGCCGCAGCGCCCGGCGAGTTCGGCGATCGCGTCGGTCTCCCGCAATCACGGATCGTCGGGGCGGGCATGCCTCCGCGTCTCGGCGATCAGATCCGCGGCGCCGCGTGGTGCCAGTTCGTCCAAGCCGAACAGCCGAGCCCGGAGGGAGGGTCCGGTGAGCAGGTGCCGGGAGGTCACCAGCAGTCGGTGCGCGGAGCGGGCGGGCACGAGGCGTTCGATCTGTAGGGCGCTGGACGCGTCGTCGGCGATCAGCAGCACCGCCCTGCCCTCGTCGGTGAGCCGGTTGAGCGCGGCCTGGCACAAGCCGGTCTGCTCGTCCGGTGTCATCGCGTCGTCCACACACAGGGCCCGCGCCAGCATGCCGATGGCCTCCTTCGCGCCGACCGGACCGGCCGGATCGTGGCCCCGCAGGTGAAGGAAGAGAGCGCCGCCGGGGAACCACCCCCGTGCCACGGCCTGATGTGCCACATGGAGTGCAAGGGCGGTCTTGCCGATGCCGGGCAGTCCGGACAGCACCACCGTCGCCTCAGTGCACGATCGTGCGTCTCCGGTGACCTGCCTGTCGGCGGGTACGCGCGGCGCCCGGGCGGGAGGGTCGTTGCTCCTCCCACCCCGGGCGCCCACTGCGGATCAGTGGCCGCGCCGCCGGTCTCCGTGTTCGTCTTCCTCCTCGGCCTCGATGCGTTCCTTTCGGACCTGGCCGGTGACGGTCTCTTCTTCCGTGACCTCTTCGGTGGTCAGGCGGACCTGCTCCTTCGGCACCGCCCTGGTCTCCACCACGGCCTCTTCCTCGAAGAGGGTGACGTCGTGTTCCGCCTCGGTGATGTCCGGTCCGGTCATCGCCCGATCACGGTTGGCGTCGGTGATGGGCTCACGCTCGACACGAACCTCCTCGTGGCGCACGGGGACGGTGTACTGCTGCTCTTCGGTGACGATGTACTTGCGCAGCCGCGCCCGGCCGGCCTCACGGCGTTCGACACCGACGTGCATCTCCTCCTCGGACCGCGTCATCGCGCCCTCGGCGGTGTCCATGGCGCCGGCTGCCTGGCCCGTACCGGCCTGGCTGTCCTGCCAGGCGGCGTCCCAGTCGATGCCGTAGTGCTGGTACAGGCGCTGCTCCTCGTGTTCGGACAGGTGCCCGCCGGAATCGACGTCGACGTTCGGCGCGTCCTTGACCTGGTCCTTCGCGTAAGGCACCTCGAGGTGGTCCTCGACGAGGGCCGCGTCGTGGATGGGCACGAAGGACTCGCTGGTGCCGAAGAGGCCGGTCCGTACGCTGACCCACTCGGGCTCGCCGGTGACGTCGTCGAAGAAGACGTGCCTGGCGTCGCCGATCTTGTCGCCCCTGGCGTCATGGACCGGGTGGTCCAGAACGGTGGGGATCTGCTCTCGGTTGATCATTCCGTTCTCCTGAACTCTGATAATTGATACGTCCCGGCCGTACGTGCCTGTGGGCGGCCATCGCTGTCGGCGCGCCTCCGTACGCGCCGTGACTGGCCTCGCTCAAGTCGCGTCCGGCTCTGGCCTCACCGGTGACGGCTCTGACCTGCTCGGAAGCCGTTCGGACGCGATCTCCCGCCAGGTGCTCCCGTCGGATGCCGGGGCTCGCCGCCGAGCCTTCGTGCTCTGGCGTCCGTCCCACGTGCACCCTCCTCGATTAACCACGAGAATCCCCCCAAAACCGCAAATATCGAATTTTTCGGGCAAGCGCGCCAGGCGGGTACGCGGGCAGGGCGCTTCCGGAGCCTTCAGCCGACCTTCAGGACGGCGGGCATGAGCAGCACTGCGGACATCCCGGCACCCGGCGCATCCCTCGGCAGGCGAAGCGCCTCGTCCTCGCATCAGGTCATCGGTGCCACCTCGGGCGGGAGGACTCCCGCGACTCACAACGTCCGCTGCCGGAGCGTCAGATGGTGCTGAAATGGACTTCTTCACATCCCGGGCGGTGCCGAACGCGCCATTCCGTGATGCAGTCGGGTCATGGCCTCTCCGCCCGCGGACGACCAGGACTCCCCGACGCCTCTCCGGCGTGAGCGCCCTTCCCGGCTGATCGACGTCGTCGTCGCCCTGCTGCTCCTGGCCGCGGACGCTGTGATCGTCGTCGTCGCCGCGCTGCTGCTCGTCGCGGTCGGCCTGGGAACCGCTCCGTCGCCGTACTCCTCGCGCCCCGAGCACTCTCGCGACACCCCAGTCCTCGCGTGGATCGTCATCTGGGGCGTTCCGGCCGTGGCGGCGGTCGGCGCCTTCGTGCACGCCCGCCTGAGGATGCCCTTAACGGCCGTCGTGCAAAGCCTGTTCACGCTCGTCTGCGCGCTCCTGGCCGTCGCCTGGACGCGCATGCTGCTGTCGTGATGCCGGAACCGGAACCAAGATCGGTTGTCAGTGGTGGGTGAGAAGATAGAAGCATCAAGTCGGAACAAGGGGGAGCTGCGATGTCCGGAGCCCAGAATTACATCAATCACGTTGCTCTAGTACTGGATGCGAGCTCGTCCATGTCGCACCTGAGCCGGAAAGTCGTCGAGGTCGCCGACCAGCAGATCGCCTATCTTGCCCGCCGTTCCAGGGAGTTGGACCAGGAAACCCGCGTCACGGTGTACGTCTTCGCCGACAGGGTGGAGTGCGTCATCTACGACAAGGACGTGCTGCGCATGCCGTCGCTGAAGCAGCTCTACCGGACCGGTGGAATGACGGCTCTCCTGGCAGCCGCACTGAAGTCGCAGCGGGAGCTTGCCCAGACGGCCCAACTGTACGGCGACCACAGTTTTCTGACGTTCGTTCTCACCGACGGGCAGGAGAACGCGAGCCACCGCTGCCAGGACGCCCCCTCCGAGAATCCACGCCAACTGGTCCGGGCCGTGGCCGAAATGATCGAGCGGCAGCAGGACAACTGGACGCTGGCCGTCCTGGTGCCCGACCAGATGGGCAAGCGGGAGGCCATGCAGTGCGGCTTCCCCAAGGACAACATCGCCATATGGGACGCCACCAGCACGCAGGGACTGGAGGAGGCCGGACAGGTCATCCGGCAGGCCACCGAGAACTTCATGATGGGCCGCACCCAGGGCATCCGGGGATCGCGGGCGGTCTTCTCCACCGGGGCGGAAGCGGTCAACGAGGACACCATCAAAGCCGCCGGCCTCACCCCGGTCGATCCGTCGAAGTACCAGTTGATCCCGGTGGCCCGCGATGCGGGTATCAAGGAGTGGGTCGTCGAATGCGGGCACACCTACCGGACCGGTGGGGCGTTCTACGAACTCAGCAAGTCGGAGAAAGTCCAGGCGCAAAAGCAGATCGCGGTGCTGGAAAAGAAGACGGACCGCATTTATACGGGACCCGAAGCCCGATCCCTGCTCGGTCTGCCTGACACGGAAGTCCGCGTCAAGCCGGACCACAACGACCACTTCACCATTTTCGTGCAGAGCACCAGCGTCAACCGGAAACTCGTTCCGAACACGCGGCTGCTGCTCATGCTCTGACCCTTCATGAAACAGATGGGGTGCCGGAGGCTTCGCCGCCCCGGCGTCCCGTCACGAGTCGGTTCCACGAAACCGCTCGCGCGTCACGTTCCTTCATCGCACGACCGGCGACAGCGCGAGTTCCCGCTCGCCGAGCGGGGTGAAGAAGCGCTCGACATCGGCGTCGGTGACCTCGCCCAGGGTCTTCGGTGACCAGCGCGGCCTACGGTCCTTGTCGACGACCTGGGCGCGAATTCCCTCCACCAGGTCGGGTGTGCCCAGGGCGGCGCAGGACAC
>NZ_JBEXSH010000006.1:0-40584 GCF_040613555.1 Streptomyces sp. NPDC006265 | reverse complement strand
CCCTCCGCTGCGCTCCAGGATCCGGTGGGGCCGGCCGCGTTGCGGCGCGGCGGGCGCGCGGTGCGCGCCTCGGGCTGAGGAGGTTTCAGGTGCGACTGGTTGGGTCTCCAGTATGGGAGTTGGGGAGTCCTTCGGACTCTGGGGCGGGTCCGCTGCGCTCCCCCGCCTGACGGTCCTTCGACTGCGCCTCCAGAGCCTTGGGGCCCGCTGGCGCGGGCGGGGCTGGTTACGGGGGTGGGGGTCGCTCGTTCGTGTCGGGTTCTAGTATAGCGCGTGCATCAGGTTGATGCAGCATGTACCGTTGGCGGAAATACGAGACACCCCCCAACCAACCGGGGCGAGGCTTCAAGCCGGGGAGACAACTTGAATTCGCTAAGTGTCGAAATGCGCCTCAAGGCGCGGGAGGAAATCCAACGTGAGGTTACCGGATTGACGGTGGGGCAGATCCACGAGCGGTATGTGGCTGCGGGTGGCCTGGAAAGCCGTGAGGGCCAACCGGGCCCGCTCAGCACAGAGGACCGGCTGACGGCGGTCCGTCGGAACGAGCTGCGGCGCATCTGGACCTTGATGGGCGGCACGAGCTGGGATGTCTACTCCCGCGAGGACGACGCTCAGGCCGACCGCTGGCACCAGTCCCTGCGGGAGCGTCAGGAAGGGGCGAGCGGTGGGGCGGTGGAGTCCGACTCCGGGCTGATCCGCTATCGGATCGTGGCGCAGCGGGCCGACCCTGCACACCCCGGGGCCTCAACCGTGACGAACTACACCTACGCGCATTCCGTTGAGGAGGCCGTGACGAAGGTACGCCACGCGAAGGAGAAGCCGGGCGGCCTGTACGGGGACCAGGGCCTGTACCGCGTGGTGGAGGCCGTCGAGGAAAGCCCGCAGAGCGAGGCCCGCCAACTACAGGGCGCCCGCGGGCGGTTCCTCACTGCGGTCATGGACGCCGCTGTTGCCGCCCTGCATGACGATCCGGCATCTGCGCGCCCGGAGCTGGTCGACGTCCTGTCCGAGTTCTTCTTCGACACCGTCTTCACTCGCGCCATCGTCTCCCCCGACAGCGAAGCCGACGGCAGCTCTCACCTGCACGATAGGGACGGCGCGGTCCTGTCCCGCCTGCTCCTGACTCACCTCGCCCACCACGGCCTGGACCTGGTGGAGGCGAGCACCCGCGCCGACGACCAGCACACGGACGTAGGCCGGCCTTCCGTTCGTGGCTCGGAGACCGGGGAGGAGAGCGAGGCGCCGGCGGAGCTTGTCGAGCGCGTCCTCGCCGTGTGCGAGCAGCACTACGCGGCCGTGACCGGCACCAGCTCCGGCCAGTGGGACCAGGAGTCGTCCCGGGAGCTCGTGGACATCGCCCTGCGGACCGTGCATCTGGCGGACCGCCAGGCGTACCCGCAGGCGCTGGAGGAGTACCTGGTCGCGAACCGGGCCCGGCTGGAGCAGCTGTGGCGCGTCTACGGACCCGCTGGCGTCTTCCCGCCGGGTGTCTACCACCTGGTCGAACTGCCCGGATCGTTCGTGCTCTGTGAGCGGCTCAAGACCGCCCCGATGTGGCTCGAAGCGATCTGGGCCAGGGAATGCGACTCGGAAACCCCCCTCGAAAGGCTTCGGGAAGCCTGGCTGTACGGCACTAACAAGGACGGCGGGCGATGAGCAGGATTCCTCTCAAGAAACACCAGATCGACCAGAAGTCGAGTTTCCGTAAGTGGATCGGATTCCCTGCAAGGTCATCCGTGCCCCCCGAGGGTGCCCGTGGCACGATCGTGTCAGCGACCGGCTCCGGCAAAACGATCATGGCTGCCGCGAGCGCCCTGGAGTGCTTCCCCGAAGGCCGGATCCTCGTGACCGTGCCGACCCTGGACCTGCTCGTGCAGACCGCCCAGGCGTGGCGGGCCGTCGGTCACCTCTCCCCCATGGTCGCGGTGTGCTCGCTGGAGAACGACCCGGTGCTGAACGCGCTGGGGGTGCGCACCACCACCAACCCGATCCAGCTCGCCCTGTGGGCCGCCCGCGGGCCGGTCATCGTGTTCGCCACGTACGCCTCTCTCGTGGACCGCGAGGACTTCGAGGACCCTTCGGGCCAGGGCAGCGTTCGCGGGCCGCTGGAGGCCGCTCTGGCGGGCGGAGACCGGCTCTACGGGCAGCGCATGGACGGTTTTTCGCTCGCCATCGTCGATGAGGCGCACGGAACCGCCGGTGATCTTGGGAGGCCGTGGGCCGCGATCCACGACAACGCGCGGATCCCCGCCGACTTCCGGCTCTACCTGACCGCGACCCCGCGCATCCTGGCTTCGCCCCGGCCGCAGCGCGGGAAGGACGGCCAGGAGTTGGAGATCGCATCGATGGGCCAGGACTCGCAGACCTACGGGCCGTGGCTGGCCGAACTCGGGCTGAGCGAGGCGATCGAGCGGGAGATCCTCGCCCCGTTCGAGATCGACGTCCTCGAGATCCGCGACCCCTCCCCCGTCCTCGGGCTGTCGGAGGAGGCACTGCGGGGCCGGCGCCTCGCGCTGCTGCAGACCGCCCTCCTGGAACACGCCGCCGCGTACAACCTGCGTACGGTCATGACGTTCCACCAGAAGGTGGAAGAGGCCGCGGCGTTCGCGGAGGCTCTACCGAAGACCGCTGCCGAGCTGTACGTCACCGAGACCGATGACGAGACCATGGTCAAGGCGGAGAAGTCGTTGCCCGCGTCGTCGATCGACGCGGAGTTCTACGGCCTGGAGGCCGGCCGCCACGTACCCCCGGACCGGGTGTGGGCGGCATGGCTGTGCGGCGACCACACCGTCGCCGAACGACGCGAGAAGATCCGCCAGTTCGCCAACGGCATCGACGCCAACAACCGGCGCGTACACAGGGCGTTCCTCGCGAGCGTTCGCGTTCTCGGGGAGGGCGTGGACATCACGGGCGAGCGTGGGGTGGAGGCGATCTGCTTCGCGGACACCCGCGGCTCGCAGGTGGAGATCGTGCAGAACATCGGACGCGCGCTGAGGTTGAACTGTGACGGCTCCACCAAGGTGGCCAGGATCATCGTGCCGATCTTCCTGGAGCCGAACGAGGACCCGAACAACATGGTCGCCAGCGCCAGTTTTCGCCCCCTTGTAGCCGTTTTGCAAGGGCTCCGCAGTCATGATGAACGACTCGTTGAGCAGCTCGCCTCCCGCGCCCTCACCAGCGGCAAGCGCAAGGTCCACGTCCAGCGCGACGAAAACGGCCAGATCATCGGCGCCGACGGCGCAGGTGACGGCGAGGACCAGGAGCACGACGACACCCAGGCCGCCGCCGAATCCGCTCTGCTCCACTTCAGCACTCCCCGGGACACCGCCACGATCGCCGCATTCCTGCGCACCCGCGTCTACCGGCCGGACAGCCTCGTCTGGCTGGAGGGCTACCAGGCCCTGCTCCGCTGGCGGGCCGAGCACGAGATCACCGGCCTCTACGCCGTTCCCTACGACACAGAGACCCCAGTCGGGGTCACGAAAGATTTTCCCCTTGGGCGCTGGGTCCACCAGCAGCGGAAGGCGCTGCGGGCCGGGGAGCTCGAGGAGCGGCGCAAGGAGCTGCTGGACGCCGAAGAGGCCGGGATGGTGTGGGAGCCGGGCGAGGAGGCGTGGGAGAACAAGCTCGCCGCGCTGCGCTCGTTCCACCGGGCCACCGGGCACCTCGCCCCCCGCCAGGACCAGGTGTGGGGAGAGGGCGAGGCGATGGTGCCCGTCGGGCAGCATGCGGCCAATCTCCGCCGCAAGGGCGGCCTCGGGAAGGACCCCGAGCGTGCGACGGTGCGGGCGGCACAGCTGGCGGCGATCGACCCGGACTGGGACTGTCCGTGGCCGCTCGACTGGCAGCGCCACTATCGCGTCCTCGCGGACCTGGTCGACGCCGACGGCGTCCTGCCGGCGATTCAGCCGGGTGTCCTGTTCGAGGGCGACGACCTGGGCAAGTGGCTCGCGCGGCAACGCGAGGCGAGCACCTGGGCGCAGTTGTCCACCGAGCAGCAGGAACGCCTCTCCCAGCTGGGCGTCACACCGCTTGAGGCTCCGTCTCCCGCCCCGGCGGCCACGCGTGCGACGAAGGGCCCGAGCAAGGCACAGCAGGCGTTCCAGCGGGGCGTACAGGCCCTCGCGCAATGGGTGGAACGGGAAGGCGCAGACCGTCCGGTGCCGCGCGGGGCCAGCGAAGAGATCGCGGTCGACGGCGAGGCGGAGCCGGTGACCGTGAAGCTGGGCGTATGGGTCTCGAACACCCGTGCCAGGCGGGACAAGCTCAGCTCAAAGCAGTTGGACGCTCTGCGGGATCTAGGTATCGAGTGGGCGTAGTGCCCTGGACGGGCGGTGCTCCCTCGTTACGGGCACCGTGTTCTGCCCGCTCACTTACGATCCACAGCATGAATGACGGTCCCGCTTACCTGTCGGTGAAGGTCAATTTCGACAACAGCGACTACGACAATGTGTGTGACACCTTCGGCGGTGGCTTCGAGCGTCTCCCTGCCTGGCGGGCGCTGGGAGACCTGCTCGCTCACCGGCCGGGATGGCATTTCGACGTCGTCAACCGCGGCGAAGCCCTGTGGTGTCTCGGTGTCCTGGGCGAATGCCGCCTGGCCATCCACGTGAGGGAAGACCTGCGCTTCCACTGCTACGACCACGACAAGGACTCGGACACCATCGCGGCGGACTCGACCGAGGTGGAATCCTGGCTCCAAGGCCGGGAGGAGACCGCCCAACAGCCGAGTGACACCCTCCTGGAGATGGCGAGCTCGAACTCCTGGGACTTGCTGAAGCGCTACACGTTCCGGCTCCGGGTGAGCTGGTCGGACGGCTATTACGCCGCGTCCGTCGCCGCCCTTGCAGAGGCAAGCTTCGGACCTACCATCCCCGAGGCCGTCAACGGCGCCGCAGAGATGATCTGTCACCTCTTCAAAGCGCCAGCGGAACTCGCGTCGGCCCTGACGCTGGCCGCCGAGCTCGATGAGACCGCGGTACGGCACATGCGAACCGAACGCTGACTTCCTGTCGCAGCGTCGCCGGGACGACCGTCTCGGGGACGGTCGAGGCATCCGTCGACGTACGGAAGACCGTCAGGCCCACACCTTGTGTTCCTCAGTGAAGTACGGCCAGGGCTGGCAGCGGCTTTCAGTCTTCTCCAGCAGCCGGTCGATGCCCTCTGCCCAGGTCTGCAGGTCGGTGAGCTCCAGCAGCAAGCGCTCGATCTCGGCACACGCCACTTGCAGCCGACGGCCGTGCCCGTTGATCTCCAAGAGGGACTGCGACGATTCGATCTCGGCGCCTTCGGGCAGGACCCACCGGACGTCCAGCCCAGCCCTTCGGAGTTCTTCGACGAAGTTGTCGGAGGACAGCGTCACGGTGAAGACGAGCACATCGGCGATGAGTCCGGCGCACTGCGCGGGCTGCAGCGGATAGATGCCCCACGGCGCGGTGAGGTAGTTGCGGGCAGCGCTGTCCCCGCTGCCGTAGCAGACGCGCTGTCCGGTCAGCCGGGTGCGGCGCAGCAGCGCTGCGTACTGCGCTTCAAACTGTCGTGTGGCTTCCAGGGACCCCCATTTGTTGCCAGCGGCGGAAATGTCGAGGGCGAGCAGGCCGCGCTGTCCAGGCACCCGCATCGTTTTCAGCCCGTCGCGGTGGGCGTGGGCGAAAGCGTCAGCGAGAGCAGAGAGGTGGGTGGCGTAAGGCACGCCCGTGTCGATGAGTCGGGCATTCTCATGCCCAGGGAGCGGACCACCCTCGTGGAGCGCTTCGGCTGCCATCCGGGTGCGATGGAATTGCGCTCCCTCCCGCCGGTTCGGGTTGGTCTTCAACTCGTACAGCAGGATGTCCTGCTCGTCGTTCTGGTCGGGCTTGCCGAAAACGGTGACGTCGCCAATGCGCAGGCAGTCGGTGAGGTCGTGCAGCATCGCGAACTGCCGATGCTCATTCCACTGCTGGTCCGCGAACTGGATCTCGTGGACAGTGCCGTCCTTGCTGAGGGTCATCGGCCCCGGTGACTCGTTGCGACGCAGGGCGAGTATGTGGCGGCGGTCGTAGTGGAAGGCCCGCCAGGCCATGGCATCACCGATCGAGCGCAGTTGTCGGCCTACGCGCTCCAAGACGTCCAGTTCCAGCCGCCAGTCGTCCAGGTCGTGTGGATCGCCGATCACGAGATCCGGGGCATCAGGCGGAAGCTTCTGCCCTCTCCTAAGCCTCTTGATCACCCGTGATCGCTCCGCCCGCGCGTCGTTCGCGGCAAGGGTGGCGTGCAGCAAGTCCTGCTGGAACGCTACATAGTCCTCCGGGGTCCGGCATTCGCGCAGATCGCGAATGAACGCGATCAGCCGCTCACCCGTCTCGCGGTGGAAGGGGTGCTTGATCAGCACGTCCAGACGGTCGGACGGCATGTCGGTCAGCATCGGAGGCACGTGGACATTCTCTTCGTTCGCTGGTTCCCTCTTCCACCGAATTGCCCGGACCGCCGACATCGATCGTCAACAGGCGTCGGCATCCGGCTCGTCGGCGACCAGCGGCAAGTTCGGCCGGGACCACCACGGCGTCCCCAAGGGCCACGCAGTCGAGGTCCGGTGGCGTGGCCGCGCGTTCTGCTCAGCCTCCCGCCGGCAGTTCCGGGAGTACGACCCCGAGGTAAGTGGCGAGAACGCTGCTCAGTGCTCCGCTGACGACCGGCGAGGCCAGGATGGCCACCGCCTGGGTACGCCACCGCTGGAGGCGGCTCGGATCAGGGTTGGTGCTGGTGGCTTCCTCTTCGATGCGCGTCGCCAGCTGAGTCACCTCAGCAGCATCGTCTTCGGGCAGGCCCAGAATGGGTACGGCTTGGCGGAGTGCGCGGGCGGCCATGACGACCTGGGCGAGGTCGACGCCACTGTGCGTGGTCGCGTTCAGTGTGAAGTCGCGGCTGTTCGCGGCGATGTTGCCGGTGTTCTGCCCGATGTGGAACGTGGTGTTCCCGCCGGTGTTGCGGCGTTCGTACGCGCCGATGTCGCCCTGGTAGTTGTCCACGCAGTCTTCTCCTTCGGCGGTGATCTCGGCTTGCACGGGCCCGTCTGAGCTCGCGTTCCGGTCTCCTTTGATCAGACCCTTAGCGCTGAGATAGGCGGAGGCCCGGTCGATGTCCCTGTCGGTGAGGCGTTCGCCCTCGAAGAGGGACAGCGGGTCGTGCAGCACGTCCGCGACAGCAGGCAGCAGGATGTCGTCGTGTTTGCGGTGCCACAGCCAGACCAGCAGGCCCTTGCGTGCGGCGGCGGCCCGCGCGGCCGGGTCGGCGCGCCGGCGCCTGCGCTCCTCCATCCACTCAAGGCCGCGCGGGGTCAGGTTGGCTTCGGGGCCGTCGTGGGTCGTGTGACGGTCGTCCAGGAGCCGTTGGCCCTTGCAGAACTGCAGGAGTTGGTACGTCTGGTTCTCGGTGAGGCTGTGCGACTGCCCGAACTCGGTGATCGGCACCCCGCCCAGTGGATCAGCTCTCGTGCGGTCGTAGACCCATTCCACGAGCGGTTCGTGCAGGGCGGAGAAGTCGGCGGACACAGGGTGCTCCCTTGCTCGGTACGACGGGCTTGCTGATGCTCATGGCTTTTCGATGAAGGGCAGTCCGACGGCGGCGAGTTTTGTCTGCAGATTGATGTCCCTGGTGGCCACATAGACGGCAGAGCCAGGGTGTCGGGACTGCAGCAGCAGGGTGGAGGCCACAAAGCGGTCGTCGGGCACATCGAGGTCGAGCCAGTTCGGCAACCCGTCGCCCTTGGGTTCGATGTGCTCGAAGATGGCGTGCACATCGCCAGCCACTCGTACGCCGCGCAGGACGTCGCCGTTGGTTCGCAGCCCTTTCAAGCGGCGGTCGGCCTTCTTCGCCGCATCGCGGATGTCGGGGTTGCGACCGGCGAGCTTGTGCTCATCCAGCTCCCGTAGAACAACGGGCAGCAGGTGGACCATGTACCGATTCCCGAGCAGCGGCGTGTAGATCGCCACGTCGGGGTCATCGAGGAGCATGTTCGTGTCGACCGCTACACGCACCGCCCAGGCGTCATCCGGCAGGAGCTCGCCCAGCTTCCGGAGCGTGGCCACGGCCGCCTTGACCTTGTCGACGGCCTTGTCAATGCTGGCCGGCACGGTGGTGTCCCGGGGGCGTACAAGCCAGCGCTGCAGGAGGGCAAGAGTCCCGTCGAGGCGCTTGGTGACCTCCGGCGTCGGATGCGGGAACAGCAGCCGGAACAACGGTTCCCATTCCCGTACGCGCCCCAGCAGTTCCATCCTTCGCGTCTCGAGCTCGGGGCCGCTGGGTACCCAGCCCCACTTCGCGGCACCGGCATACAAGATGCCTCTGGATGGGCGGTTCGGGTCGACGTTCCGGATCTGCGAGTCCGCAAGGACCTCCAGGAAATCCGCTTCGATCAGGTCCAGATCTGACCGAAGGCGTTCCAGGTACGTCGGCGGGGCTTGTGTGGCGGCCATCTGCCGATGATGCCGCACACCTCTGACAACCCATTCCCGTTCCGCCCGGGACCTCTTTACTACTTCCCCCCACGAGCCCACCGCTGTGTCGCGGGCTACCACGGGGCTCGCCAATGCACACGGTCGGGACGCCCCGAACTCCCGGCTGCGTCTGCATCACGCCCACGGCCGGGAGTTCGGTGTGCACCGAGCACCAGGTAAGACGCCCCACAGCATCACTGGGGGCGTCTTACCGCACACGCGTCAGGAGGTGAGTGCGAACCAGTCGTTGGCAGGCGGCCACCTCCGCGGCCGCATCACATCCCGGATCCGCAGGACGTCGGCGCACCGGCCCTCGATCGCGTCCACGGCCTCCGGCGGCGTGTGATCGGTGAGCCGCAGGACGCGGATCCGGGCGAATGCCCTGCGTTTCGCCGGGTTGTTGTCGTGCCTGTCCAGCCGTCCGAGCAGGCCGTCCGCACGGTTGGCCTGCCCCAGCCAGCGGAGACGGTGCTCCGTGTCTGAGATCAGGTAGATCGCGGTGGTGATGTCCAGTTCCTCGTACCGCCACCGCTCGGCCCAACGCACGGGCCGGAAGAGAACCTCGTCGAGGTACCGGCCGGCTGCTCGGGGCAGTGCGCCCAGGCGGCCGTCGGTCAGGACCGGGCCGGTCGGCAAGGCGCCACTCACAGGGCGTCACCCTCCTCCGTGAACTCTTCCTCGAACTCCGCCAGGTCGTCGTCCTCGTCGGAGTCGCTGGCCTCCGTGAGGAACTTCTCCGACGCGGACTCCTCGATGGTCGGGTTGCCGTACTGCATGTCGATGATGGCCGACTTCAGCATGCCCACGTCGGAGTGCACCACGGACAGAGCGCGGAGAAGAGCGGCGATTTCCTGCTCCACGGCTCCGTGCAGAGGCCGCTGACCGGCCTCCTGAGCGTCGGACAGAAGGGAACGCGCTGTTTTGAGCACCTCGACCAGGGCCGTGGGCAGATCGCCGGTGACGGCGTCGTAGAAGCGGCCACGGGTGTCGTTGAAGATCTCCAGGGGAGTGGGGTCTGGAGGCTGCGGGGTCGTCCCATCGGTGCTGCTGCCCCGGAGCGTGAACGTCGGCGGGCGCTTGGTCTGGGCCTTCGGGAAGACCGTGTCGAACCAGGACTTGTCCGCCTTGGTGTCTTCGATGGGAAGGCCTTCGGGGTCCACCTGCCGGGGTGTCGTGTTCTTGGCCGTTGCCCTGGCGAGCTCGTTCATCAGCCCGATCGTCCGGCGGGGCTGGCTAAGCATGGCCTTGCGGGCGTTGATCGTGCTCCGGCGGATCTTCTTGTCGGCGACGGTTTCGCCGTCCTCGAGCTCCCCGCTGCCGCTCTGTGCGCCGATCGACCCACGGTCCGCCTCGATGATCTTGCACTCGGCGAGCCAGTGAATGCCGCGGGTCGTCAGGAAGCGGTCAAGCGCGTCGAGGTCGAGCGGCTGATCGGCGGTACTGACGGCGCCGATCACCTTGTCCCACGCGGGTTCCTCGGCGAGGTGCCCCCGGAACTTGATGAAGGTGCTGCTCAGCAGGCCGTCCAGGACACGAGGATTCCAGCGGAAGCTGTATCCCTCACCGATCACCGAGGAGACCATGCGCAGGCGGTGCCAGACGTGGTCCTTGCTCGTGGCGTAGCGGGCCGGCTCGCCCAGCACCCGGCGCAGGGCCCTGGCCCGGGCGGGGTCCTTGGGGAAGACGACGGCGTACAGGGCGCGGTCGCGCCGGTCGCGGGCAGTGACGATGCCTTCGCCGGGACGGTGCTCGGGATCGGGGCCCTCCCCGGCGAGCCAGGCACGCTCCTCCTCGCTGATCCATCCGCGCTGCTTCGCATCCCGCAGAACGGCACGCAGGTCGGAGGCCGCCTTCTCGACCAGGGTGTAGCCCAGGGGCGGGCGCCGGTGGTCGGCCCGATTCGGGTCGAAGACGACGTTGTGGAAGTCCTCCGGGGCGGAGGTCCCCACGATGATCTGCATCCTGACCGTGGCGACCATGGCGGCCTGCTTCGCCTGGCCATGGAGGGAGTGCCGCTCGTCGTCGAAGGCGACGCGCAGCCTCTCCGCGAACGCCGGCACCCACACCGCGGGGTCGGCCACCTTCGCGGGAACGCCGTCGACACCGTCGAGTCCGAGGAGACCGCGATCGATGCCGAAGATGATGTCCTTCGGCACCAGGCCGTGAAGCGCGAGGCGGGCCCGGCTCCGGTTCGCGCCCTTGACGGCGGTCGCGTCGAGAACCCGGCGCACCTGGGCAGTGATGCCACCGTCCAGTTCCTTGACCGGTTCCCGGACCTGACGCAGCAGCAGGGCGTGCAGGGTGGTCTCGTTCTGCCCGTAGACCTGCATGTCGTCGATTAGCTTGTAGCCGCGGTCCCCATCAGCCTGGTCGAGGGCATCGGTCATGGTGCCGATCAGCCCGCTCAGCGTCTGGCTGTCCACCGGGGCCGCGGTCGTCAGGAATGCCGCTGGCAGCGCGCCCTCGTGTCGGCCGGTGACCAGACGCGGAAGCATGCGGGCCGGGTCAGAGTTGTGGCGCGCGGGAGAGTGGAAGAAGCGGCGGATGCGCTCGTTGTACTCGCCGGGAGTGCCGGCGAACCCATGGACGGTGACCTCCATGATGTCGAGGCCGGTGCTCGGGTCGCGGTTGATCACTCCGGGCTTGATCCGGTACTCGGCACCGTCTTCGCCGCGCTGCCTGAGGAGGTAGTCCTTGGGGTGGACGATGTAGGGGGCGAGACCGTCGGTGATTTCCAGAGGGAGCCCGGTGGTCTCGTGCAGCGCGACGGAGAAGGTGCGCGTCCACGTGACCTTGTCGGCGCCCGGGAATGGATTGCTCTGGGGGTGGTCCTCGTCGGACTCGTAGTCCTCGATGATGTCAGGATTCATGGCTGCCTCCCGAGATGGGGGTACGCGGCTGCCTGGGCCGGCTGGTCCGGGCAGAGCACGAAGGCGCCCGGACACCCGCACTTTCTCGGGGGTCATCAGTCTCAGCTGCCGCACGCATACGCGATATGAGCGCTGAACCCGTCCGCTCGTCGGCCCTCTGCCGCGACGCGGTGGTCATTCACGATCCGAAGATCGTGTCGCGATCCGGGGATCGCGTGACCAGACGGTCATTGCGGGCGCCCCCGACCCGGATGGGCCACTGGGGGTTCAGGAAGACTCACGGCATGGAGCCGAATGCTGTCGTCCAGAGTACCGGGGGCCACCGACAACGCCGCCCTCTTTCGGTGACGCCGCTTTGTGAAGGCGCCGTAACTACTGCAGCAAGTCGCCGCTGCGTGAGCAAGCTACAGGCCGAAGGCCCGGGGCTCGCCTCGTCACGGCCGTTCTCTACAGGTCGAACTCGAGGTGTTCAATGCCGGTGAGGCGGACCTCCTCCAGCTGGCCTGCGCGGCGGCCGCTGTCCTGGAAGTACACCTCCTTGAGGGCTTCGGCGGCGATCTGCTGGAGCTGCTGGTCGGTGGCGCCCTGCTCCTGGGCGTCGAAGAGGCGGGCGGCGTACTGGGGAGGCAGCGCGACCGTCAGGTGCCGCAGCCGGTCTTCGTCCGTCGTCCCGATCGGCGCGGTGTAGCCGATCCGGGCGCGGGTGTCGATGACGATGCCGCCGGTGGTCGCCGCCTTCTGCCGCGCCTGGGCGCGGATCTGCGGCTGCCACCGCTTCTTCACCTCCCGCTCCAGGCGGGCTGCGAGGTCCGGGCGGGGCTTCTTGATCTGGTCCTTCACGTACCGCTCGACCGTGCGCTGCGAGATCCGCAGCATCTGGGCGACCGCCTTGGTGCCCTTGAGCTGCCTGACCAGGTACCGCATCTGCGCGGGCGCGCTCTTGGGCACCGGGCGGGTGAACGCCTTCTGCACCGCGGCGTCCAGGCCGTCCCCGAACATGCTCATCGCCGTCTACTCCCCGGTGTCCTGAGCGGTAACGGTGCCGTCCTTGATGTACCGGGCGAGGTTGAGCTCCGGAGCGTTGAACTGCTCGCGCACCCCCTCGCCCCACAGCACGCTCTGGGTGCCCTCGTGCTTCACCAGCCCGGGGTTCACGCCGAGCTTGAAGCCGCCCGGCAGCGGCTTGCCGTCCCGGTAGGGCAGGAAGTCCAGCGGTGACGGCCCGTCGGAGGCGTAGACGGCGCAGTCCGAGAGGACCGCGACCGGGTACTGCCCGGTGAAGGCGGCGTGCTTGACGATCTTTCGGTGCATGTTGATCCGTGTGCGGGAGATGACGGCGGCGCGGATGTCCGGGCGCCAGGTGGGCCGAGCAAGGGCCCGCCACGGCTGCCCGGGCTTCCAGCCCTCCCCGCGCGGGCGCTCGCGCAGCTTGCCGATGCCGCCCTTCACGGTCGCCTTGATCGCGGACACCACGATCGCCAGCTGAGGGTCACGCTGCCGGTAGCCGTCCATCGCCTTCAGGAACTCCTCCGGCGACAGGTCGGCGCCCACCCCAAGATCGGCCATCGTGGCGAGGTACGCGTCGCGCAGCCGGTTGTACCAGCCGTCCAGGTAGCGGCCGTTGTCATGGCGGACGTACGCCTCGACCGGCGTGACGTCGTAGCCGAGCTCGACCGCGTACGCGACGGTGGGCGTGGCGTACCACGCCGGGCCCTCGGGCCTTTCACCCTTCGGTGTGAACGGGCTGGGCAGTAGCGAGCCGTCCAGGTCCACCCACGTGTCCTTGGCGACCTTCACCCTCGACAGGTCGATATGGGACAGATCGACCAGCCACGCGCCGGGCAGTTTCGCGTCGAAGACGGGGGTCTTGACGTGCGTCGGCGCGCCCAGGCCGACCGTGAGGCCGTTCGCGCCGGCGGCGAAGGCCATGTTCACGTCGATGCCCACCAGGTGTGGGCGAAGGCATTCGGCGTCAGTGAGCGGGCGCGCCCAGTCGTACGCCTCCTCCACCAGCACCTCTGCCGGAGTGCGGTGGTGGAAACGCGGCAGGTCTGCGAGCAGCGGGTGACCGTCGGGGGCCTCGCACGGTGCGCAGTCCACCAGGTCCTTGCCCAGCGAGCCGGGGTTGTGCTCGGAGTGACGCTTCCCCGTCTCATCGGGTTCGGAGGCGCGGGTCGGCGGGTGCAGGGCGGTCATCAGCTCCAGGCCTGTGACGGCAGTGGAGCCGCGCGGCGTCATCACCCGGGACGCATATGTGCCCAGCAGCCGGGCCAGGTCCGCCGGTGGCAGCTGCCCCGTGTTGGCCCAGTGCCGGGAGTCGAGCGCGTCCCACGACGGAATGCACAACTGCACGCACGCCCGCTCCGAACCCTGCGCGGGGCGGTAGATCCTCGCCCACGGCCCGAACCCGCGCTTCGTCAGCTTCCATTCCGCGCGGGCCAGTTGCTTGATGACCTTGTGGCCCTCCGGGATCCGCCCGGCCAGGCGCTCCTCTTGTGTGAGCGTGACCGGCAGACCGTAATGCTCCAGCGCAGCCTCCGTGAGTACAAGCAGCGGATCGCCGTCCTTGCCCGGCCCGGACAACTTCGGCTGACCGAGCCGCCCCTCGCTCAGCGTCCACTCCGCCAAGGCCGCAATCGACTTCGCCGGTACGTCCAGGACCAAGCCGCCGATGCAGTAGGCCAGCACCTGACCATCTGCGTCGACGTCGACGACCGCGAGCGGCCCGTTCTCGAACCGTGCATCGACACCACCGGCTGGGCTGCCGACGGGGGCGGCGTTACGCGCGGGCGGCCGCCGCGACGTCGGCCTGGTCGTGGCCACCGGATGCGGCACAGCGGCGGGGCGCAACGCGGTGTCCTCGGAAACAGGCTCCGGGATCCGGTCTGCGGTTAGTTTGGTGCGGGCTTTGGCCGGTTCAGCGACCGATGGCGCAGGAACGGCCGGGACGGCAGGCGTCTTGGGGACCGCCGTGTCCTGAGAGGGCACCGGGGCGTTGGCGGGGTAGAGCTGGGCGAGCTGCTTGAGCATGCGGGCGTAGGCATCGCGCTCCGGCGGCCTCGGCTCGGTCTTGCCGGCCTCCCAGCCGCTGACCGTCGCGCGCCGCACCTGCAGTGCGGCGGCCACCTCGTCCAGCGTCAGACCGTGCGCCTGGCGCAGCCGTTTGCGTTCCGCCGGGGGCGGCAACGGGGAGCGGGACGAGACCAGCGCGTCAACCGCGTCGAACAGCTCGGACATACAGAACCTCCTGCCCCAGACCCTAGCGTGAAGCGCACCTTTCGCGTACCAAACACGTACGGATAGCGTAAATGGCGGTTGAGAGTTCTCGGTTGCTTCGGGAACTGCATTCTCGGGCTTGGGTTGCTGCTGGCTCTTTAGCCGAGGGCCTTCGGTGGTGTCTTGGCTATGCCTGAACTGGCCGGGGAGAGCGGCTTGGTGTGAGAGATCTGGGAGCAGACGGCCGCCGTGCACCAGCCATCGCGGGGGCAGAACGCTCGGGGGCGGGCATGGGTGAGATCGTCAAAGGGCTCGAGCGGGCGTTGCTGACCCGTCCCGTGCCTACGAGGGATGCCGCTGTGCGTTTCCTGCTCAGGGCGGAGAAGGGCTCCACGAAGAACGTGGCTGTCCTCCTGGGGATCTCCCAGCGCACGGTACAGAGGTGGGTCACCACCCGGCCGGGAATGCGCCGCCGTCCCAGTGCTGTGCATGCAGGGCTGATCGATGAGGCCGTCAGGGCACGGTGGCAGCCCCTGGTGCGCGCCCGCCGACGGGCCCGGGCCGAGGCCGACGGGTTTGTCTTCCACACCAGGGCGCGGTTCGGTTTCGCCGCTCCGGCAGGCTCGTCGGACGATCCGCGGGTACGGCTGATCACTCAGTACCTGTCGGGAGAAGTGGCCCGCGAGCTGTTCGCTGCCCGGGACGCCGGCGGGGGTGAGCAGCAGCAGATGGTGATCCTCGCCCGCGCTTTGGGGCATGCCTACTTCCGGGACGGCGGCCTGCGCGCTCACGGTCTCGGGATCGCCTTCACCGACGTGGAGTTCGCCGATTTTTCCATCGACTGACCGTGCACGCGGGTTCGGACTCAGCGCGAGGACGGGGACTGGTGCCGTGTCAGCATCGCGTCGTAGCACCGTGCTTCCTTACGTTCGCGCCAGTCCCACTGGATACGGTCGGCAGGGCCGGTGCGCTGGCTGGCGGGCGGCTGCGGCGGGCAAAGCCTCGCTGCCTCCGCCACACGCAACAGGTGGGTGCGGTCGTGGGGGCCGGCCAGCAGGTGCTGGTCCTGGGCGGTTGCGAGCCGGGCGAAGCAGACGGCCGCCTTCAGGAAGACGCGCGCCCACGGCGGCACGCGGTGGGTGGCGCAGCCGTCGGTGTAGCGGGTGCGGTCGTGCAGGGCCAGGGTGGCCGCGGCGTCGTCGTAGTCGCCAGGGCGGGCGGTGGCGAGCTGCTGGAAGGAGACGCCGGTGAAGATCGCGGCGGCGAGAGCGGCGGCCAGGCGGGGATGAGCGGTCACGGCGGCCAGGCGCCGGGCAGCTTCCCGGGCTGTCTGCCCGGTGAGGGGTGCGGGTGGCGGGCGGTGCCGGAAGACGATCGGCGGCGGCGTGCACGGGGCGGTACACGGGGCGGGGCTGTCGTAGGAGACGAGGCGGTCCAGCACGGGCAGGGTGAGCCACCGGTTGGCCGGCCGGGCGGGCGCGTCAGCAAGCGGGGATACGGCGGCCGGTGTGCCGTAGTAGTGGCGGCGGGCGGCCTGGAAGTCGTCGGTGACGCAGTAGTCGGCCGTCTGCAGGGCCTGGTGCAGGGCGGCGGGCAGGTGGGGGCGGTGGCAGACCAGGGTCAGGTGGATGCCGGTGAGGGTGCGCAGTTGCAGGAGGCGCATCGTGCGGCGGGCGGTGAGGCGGTGGGCGCGCAGGACGGTCAGCCGGGTGACGGGTAGGGCCGTGATCCAGGCGGTGGCGGCTTCCCAGGCGGGCTGACGGCCGGCGGGAAAGCCGCCCGGGAGCAGGGGCGGTTTGCCCAGGGCGGCGAGAAGGTCGTGGGCGAGGCCGGTCTCGCTGGTGGTGCCCGGGCCCGGGTGGAGGGTGATCCGGCCGGACGGCACGTGGTGGGCGGCCAGGGCGGTGTGCGTGTGGAGCGCGTCGTCATGACGGTCGGTGACCACGGTGACGGGCGGTGGCGTGGCGGTCATGCGAGGCGGCTGAAGGCCCAGCGCAGCAGTTCCCGGTCGGCCCGGGGCCGGCCGGTGCGGGCTAGCCCGGTACGGGTGTGGGCGGTCAGCTGGGCCCAGGCGCGAAAATTTCCATGGGCGGCGTGGCTGTCGGCGAAAGCGATGTCGTCGGGGTCGGCGTCGGCCCACACCGGATGGAACAGGGGGATGACCTGCTGGACTTCGTCGGGGGTGAGGCGGGTGAAGTGCTGCCAGATGAAGATGCGGGAGGAGAGCATCGGTTCGCGGCGCAGCACGGTGTGGCAGCCCTCGCCGCCGACGAAGATGATCGCGAGCTGGGTTGAGGGTTCGTCCCACAGGTAGCGGAAGTACTCGAACGCCTCTCCGTTGAGCCACTGGGCCTCGTCGACGAGGAAGGTGCGGGGGTGTTCGGCCAGCGCGGTTTTCAGCAGGCGGTCGAACTCGCTGGGGTGGCGGGGCGGTTCGCCGGGCAGGTCGAGGGCGGTGAACAGCTCGTAGCGCACGGCCCGGGCGGTGGGGCGGGCGCGGAAGGTGACCCGTCGGACGTCCTCGCCCGGTTCGAGTTCGCGCAGGCAGGTGTTGACCGCGAGGGTCTTGCCGTGGCCGGCGCCGCCGTGGATGCACATCATGGCGCGGGCGGCGACGGTGTCGGTGATGTTCTCCCGCGCGGTGAGCAGGGCCCGGGTGGTGACGACGGCCGCGTCGGGCAGGTCTACGTACTGGTAGGCGTCCTCGGTCATCAGGCGTCTCCTGCGGGTCGGGAGCCGGGCTCCGGCGCAACGTCCGCCGACGGGTCGGCTGGATCGGGGGCGGGCGGGGGCGGCGCTGTGCCGGCCGCCAGGGCGGGCGGGGTGCGCCAGTGCGCCGGAGGCGGGGCGGGCGGGATCAGGTCGGGCAGTGCCAGCCGTGCGACATCGGTGTAGTCGGCGGCGGCGAGTTCACGCTCGGCCTGGGCGGCCGTGACGGCTCCCAGCCGCTGGGCGGGCTCCGCACGGGTGGTGGGGGCGAATCGCTGGCGGCGCAGGCGTTCGGCGGCCTTCGCATCGGCGCGCAGGCGCCGGGCGCGCTCCGCGCGTGCCTCGCGCAGCGCCTGCAGTTGCTCGGGGGTGGCCGCGTCCGCGAGGTGCGCCGGGCCGAGGTGACGGCCACGGGCGTCGCAGACCTCGATCTCGTGGTCGTGGTGCGGCATGTAGCGCACGCGGACCTGGCGGCCGGCCTGGCCGGTCATCCACGCGGCGGTGTAGGTGCGGCCGCGCCAGCTCACGCCGTGGCTGGTCAGTTTCCGGGGCCGGCCGTCGTCCTCGAGGGTGAAGGCCCACAGGTCGGCGGCGGGGATGTCGGTGACAGGGGTCGGATCGGCCTGCCACGCCTCCAGCGGCGTACGGCCCGACAGGGCTTTCGGGCGGTGCGCGGTGTTCCACCAGTTCGTCCACGCCAGGACCTCCGTGGTGAAGTCCTGGAACGACAGGGCGGACACCGCCCCCGCGGTGCGTCCGCGCCGCTCCGAGCGCGGCCCGGTGGGAGCGGCGGTGTAGCCGGGCAGGGCGGCGAACAGCATCCGGTCCGCAGCCCGGTTGAGGCTCTCCACCGTTCCTTTCAGATGCGGGCTGTAGGCGGGCAGGTCCTTGACCGTCACGCCCATCGCGCCGAGCGCGGTGGTGACGGCGGCCGACAGGAAGTCCTTGCCCCGGTCCATCCTCACCAGCTCCGGCACTCCCCCGGCCGGGCCGTAGGGCTCGTCCCGCACCACGGCGGCGCGCAAGGCGGCCAGTACCGACGCGCGGGAGGGATGGCCCGGAGTAACAGCGGTACCGGTGATGACCTTGGTGGCGGTGTCGATGAACCAGGTGATCCACGGACGCACCAGGTCGCCGTCGGCGTCGACCAGCAGCGGGGCCTGGACGTGGTCGGTCTCCCAGGCGTGGTTGCGCCATGCCGCCGGCCGCTTGCCGAACACGTCATGGGCGCGTGCCGCCTCCGGTCCGACGGCGAGACCGGCGCGCTCCCCCGCCGTCAGATCGCGGCGCAGCGCGCGCAGGAACGTCGACAGGGACGGGACCGGATCCAGCAGCGGCACCTGCGACAGGGCTGCCCCGCCCGGAACAGCCACCAGGTCCGGCGGGACGGGCCCAGCAGTGCCGGACGGCTGCGCGCGTACGCCCCCGGCCTCGGCCGCGGCGCGCTCCATGAGCTGGCGGTGGACTGCGGAGGCGTTGCCGTGCCAGTACGCCAGCAGCACCCGGATCTCCGCGGTGATCTCGAACCTGCTCGTGTGGCGGGCTCCGGGGTGCGCAGCCGCCGCCGGGCTCTGGGATGCCTCGGCCAGCCATCGCCACACCGTGCGCTCCGATGCCCCCAGGCACTCCCCCGCCAGCCGCACGTGCTGCCGCGAAAGACCGCCCCGGGCCCGCAGCGCCAGCAGGCGGCGCACCGCAGGCGCCCGCAGCGCAATCAGCGACTGCTTTCCGAGCACGCCGGCCGGATCCCCCGGCGGCGGCCACTGACCTCCCGCGTCAACGCCGTGGCCGCCGTTGGTGTCCTGCGGTCCGTTGTCCGTCATCGCGCCGTCTCTCCTCCTCGCCGAACGGGATGAGGCTCTCTGCCATCGGAACCGGTGCGTCCCGGGCGCGTGAGAGGGGCAGTCATGAGTACGGGCCGAGCCGGGCGCAGGCCTGGTCGATCGCGTCCCGATCCACACCCGCACCGGGGTCGCGGCCCCGGGCTGCGCAGACATGTGAGGTGATCTTCGCCCAGGTACGGAAGTTGCCGCGGGCGGTCTGCTCATCCGTCCGCCCCAGGTCGACCGGATCCGCGTCCTCCCACACCGGGTGGAACAGACCCAGCGTCTGCGGCACGTCCTCCGTGTCGAGGCGGCTGACCTGGTGCCAGGTCAGAACCCGGGAACGCATCGCCGCGGCCCGGGCCAGCGCCCGCTCGCTGCCCGCCCCGCAGAGCACCAGGGCAGCCGCACAGCCCGGCGAGTCCCACAGCTGCCGCAGGTAGTCCAGCACCGGCGGCGACAGACGCTGCGCGTCGTCGAGGAACAGCACACCCGGCTCAGCCAGCGCCTCCGCCAGCGCCTGGTCAGCCGGTCCGGCACGGTGGGTCAGCGACCCCGACGGCAGCCCCAGTGCCTCGCACAACGCGGCCCGCACCTGCGGCAGCCCGGGCCTGACTCCCACCACCGCCCGCCACACCGGCACCCGGGCAGGCAGCAGGTGCAGAGCCTGCTCGACCGCGACCGTCTTCCCCAGCCCCGTGTCCCCGTATACGCAGCCGATCCCCCGCGCGGCGACCGTGTGTCCCACCGCCTCCACCACCCCGGCCACCTGCCGCGTGGACACCAGCCGCGCTCCCGGCGCGTACAGGCGCACCCCACCCGACACCCGGGTACGCGAAGCGGTCTTCACCGCGCCGGGCCGCTGTTCACCGCCCGTGCCGGACGGCTCGGCATCCGGACCGTCCACGACCGGCGGACCGTTCGCACCCTCTGCGAAGCCGAGTTCGGCCAGCGCCCGGTCGTACCGGCTCGGCTCCACCCGGCCCGACGCCGCGCGGGCGGCCTGAAGCACCCGGCCCGCCCTCAGCTCGTCCTTGATCGCACGGTGCAGCGTCGCCAACGACGGCACCACCTCGACACCCCACCGCTGAAGCACGCCCTCGTCCTGCGCCCGGAGCATCCTGCGGCGCAGCTCGGCGACGTTTCCGCCCACCTGCGTGAGCACCTCCCACAAGGCGTCACCTACCACGAACCCGCCCTGCCGAGGCCGCGCTTCCATCCGCCCCTCGCGTCCCTCGGCCAGCCACCGCCACACCGTCCGCTCCGTCACCCCCGCCAAACCGGCCGCGATCCGCACGTGCAACGACGACAGACCGTCCTCACCCCGGTCCACCGCCAGCAGCCGCCGCACCACCACGGCCCGCTCCACCCGCCCGGCCACCGCCAAAACAGCCGGACCCGGCACCGCCGCCTCCCCCACCGGGGCCTGAGAAACCGTCACACGGTCAACCCCACCCGCCCCGGCCACCCATCCACACAAAAACCGGCAAACCCAACACAGCCGGACCGCGATCTGCTAGCCACACCGTGACAGCCACCTGGTCACCCCACGACAGCAACCAGTTCCACGCCCCCGCCCCGTGGACTGCCGTCAGCAGCCCACCCCGCCGACATCGCCCTGTACTGCCCCTGGCCCACCTACGAAGGCACCTGCACGCCAGCAGTAGCGGCAACTGCCATCCCGGCTCAGCGAACCCCACGCCCGACCGGCCAAACGGCACCTGCGACAAGAAGACGTGCCAACGCCTCTTCCCCAGTCACAGGTGAGGCGCCGGCAGTCAGCGACGCGCCCGGTGCAAGCGCCGGTCCAGTACTGGCCTATGACGTCCGGGCCGACTCTCCAAGATGTGCTCGCATGTTCGGGCTCCCGCCGCGAACTCGGCACCGGTACGTGCCGTCATCGCCCGGAAGAACGCCCGACCATCCGGCGACTGACTGCTGGTCGTCCAGCGATACCCAGGACCGTCCAGAAGCGCCCTGTCGACGAGCCGGGTGCCGAGACCTTGCCGCTGTACTTCCGGGGAGAGCGAGATCTTCGAAATGACGCCCCGCTCGCACTGATGACAGACCTTCCACACGAGCCGCGCATTGGATATCCCGTCACGGCCATAGACGCGAACATCCTGGAAACCAGCAGGCCGCGTCGCGGCGTGCAGCAGGAAGAACCACTCGGTCCTCGGACGGCGAAGAAGCATCCACCGCCAGCGAAACTCATCCAGCCCGTCAGGTGTCCTCACCGGAGCCCCCTCGCCAGTCCACTGCCGAATCCGAGTCTGGCGGGCATCCCTGCGGTTGTCCTTCAAACCACAGGAACAGCCACCCCACGCTGCCTGCAGGTTGAACTGGGAATGGGGGATCTCGTAACCAGCCGGCACGGACGACCCGCTCTGGCGAAGCAATCGGAACGGTCACGAGTTCCAGGGCAATGGAGTGCGTCAGATGCTCACAGCGCCAAGCAGCATGCCAGCCCGGTCGTTGTCGATCGTTTCAACCGAAGCGGTAAGCACCGTTCCCGGCCTGGGCGGCTGCGGAGTCGGAGACATCACCTCGGGGGCGGGTACGGGGGCGCCGAACAGGTCGTAGAGGTCAGGCATTTCTGTTCCTTTTCACCCGTGTTTTTCGTGCCGTGCTCGTTGAGTGCGATGCCCCCCAGCACGATGAAAAATGCAAGCGCGGCAGCGACTGCCAGAGTAACCGCGTCGCGGAACACCGTCAGAAACGTCCTGATCGTCTCCTCCCCGATGCTCACCGTTCCGACGTATGCCTCTGCAAGGCTTGCTCGCATCGGCCTGGTGCCTTGAGCGGCGAGCCGCGTATCGGTGCGGCCCAGGACAGCCCGCGCCGAAAGGATCGACGCGGCGCCGGCGACTGAGAGGACTGCCATCGCGCACGAGGTAGCCCACAGTGCGATGAGAGACCAGTGGAGGTCCAGCACGTCTGCGAGTTTCCCCATGACAGCTGCGATGAGCGCAAGAGCGACTGTGGCGAGGGCACCCGCTCGGTTACGGATACGGTCGAGGTCAGCCATCTGCCGATCAATCTGGCGACGGCCTTCCTCCATCAGAAGTCCAAGTTCCTCATCGCTCAGGGGTAGCACGTCCCTGGTATAGGGCTCGGGTTCAGCGAACGTGGGCATGGTGTGCCCGGGATGGAGCAGGGCTACGCAGTAGACGAGGTAGAGACGGGCTTCGGCGAATCGTCCGCTGATGACAGGCATTCAGGCTCCTCGCAGCCAGTCGGCCAAAGAGTCAGCGATCTGCGACGTCATGCTGTCGGGCAGGAAGAGCCACTGTCCACCGGGATTGAGGTCCACGAAAGCAGGTCCGGCGTCCTCAACGATCCAGTCCTGACAGGTGAAACCGGTCTGAAGGTGTTCGGCCAGGCATACGGCGTCTCGTTCGACGCTGTCCCAGCGGGCGGAGGGCACGAAGGACCCGTGGGCGCGGGCGGCCTGGCGCCAGTCCAGGGGCAACCCGCCGGCATCAAGTTCGGCAGTCCAGGCGCGTCCGCCGACGGTGACGATCCGCAGATGCGCTCGAGCGGTAAGCAACTTCTGCGCGAGGAAGGGAGCGCCCAGCAGGTCCACGCCAGCCAGATCACGAGCGGTCACCGCCTGCGTGTGCACGACCTGGTCGCGGCCGTCATCCGTCATGAAGTTGCCGGGACCGAGCGGCTTGATGACGAAGGGCTCACCGAGCTCAGCCGCCAGGTAGGCCGGGTCCGCGCAAATGAAGGTCTCCGGGACGCGCAGCCCAGCCCTCTGAGCAGCCCTGTACTGCACGATCTTGTTCTCGGCGGCGAACAATGCGTCCACTCCGCACACCCACGAGATACGGGCATCACGCAGCAGGGCAGCCAGCACTGTCATACGAGCGGCAAGTCGAGCCGCGGCCCTGCTGCCCAGGACGGTACCCGTATCCCATCCGGCGGGGGCCAAGCGCCTGATCCAACCCCGAGCCGCCACTTCCGGCGATAGACAGACCTGCTCACCGGCCAGGTCGACGAACGTGCCTTCCTCCGGGCTCAGGCGGTAGAACGCAGAGGGCAGCGTAGCCGCGTCGATGACCACGGTGCCTTCCTTCGGGAGCCGCGCGAGGACGGTGCTGACATGCTGATCTGTCGCGTCACCGATCAGAAACACCCTGGCAGGGTCACAGTCCTGGGAGAGCGCCATCGAACCTGCTCCAGCAGCACTTGGCGCCACAGGGTGAAATTCCATACACGGATCGTAGAAGAACAAAGAAGGGACGAACTGCCGTCACCTCACCGAACGGGGAGGAGCAGTGCGGCAGAGCCCACACAAGCGGGGCGCTCCCTCGGTTCGACGGGCTTGCTGGTCATCAGGGCTTTTCGATGAACAGCACTCGAGTCCAAGTCTCGCGGGCGCCCCCACCGTTGTCCTTCAAACCATAGGAACAGCCACCCTCACGACAGCCGACCCACCCCACACCAGTTGAAAAACAGCAGCCATTTGGTCACCCCGTGACAGCGGACCTGCCCGCAACTACCCCCATAACCAGGCACCCAGCACCCCCTCCCGCTGACACCCACCCAATGCCACCACCGCGCCCGCTCACACGCCCCTCGTTCTCCGCCCGATCTCCCGCCTTAAGACGCACCCAGTCCCGGGGAAAAAGCGGTCACACCAGCTGGCTACCCGGCCCCGAAGCAGCGTCGCAGATCTGCGGCGTACGTTCCGGTAACGTCCGCCGTGCCTGCCCGAGGCGAGCAAGCGCCGCAGGTCAGTGGTGAGTAAGGAGTGCAGGATGGCTGCGAGGCTGCCCGCGGAGGAAATCCGTCTCAGTGCGCTTGTCAGCCGGCGCAGTGAACTACCCCTCACCCCGCCCCTCTCTGCCCCCGATGCGCTGCCCTTCGGCGAGCTGTCCCCGCCTGTATTCGAACGCGTGGTCTGCGAGGTCATGTGGCTTGTCGATGGGATGAACGACATCCGCGGCTACGGCCGATCCGGACAGGACCAGGGCGGACTCGATCTCATTGGTAGGCGGAAAGGGAAGACGCACGTCTACCAAGTGCGCAGGATCGCCTCCCTGTCCGCGCCCGCGCTCCGTGCGGCAGTCACCGACTTCACCGGCCCATCCCGTACCACGACCCCCGAAGAGGGGTGGTCCGAGCGTCGGTTTGAGACGGTGCGTTTCGTCCTGGCAGCGGGGTGCATCGTCGATGACACGGCCGTGGAAGACGAACTCGTCGCCCTGCAGGAGCAGTACCAGGACGACATGGACATCGATCTGTACGACGCACGCGCCCTTTCGCGATTCCTGCGAGAACGCCCGTCCATTGTCGCTGGCGTCTTCGGTCCAGAGTGGGCCAAGGCATTCTGCGGGGTAGAGACGCCACCGGTGCCGTCCCTGCCGCATGGCTACGCGCTGTTGAACGACCCCCTCGAGCACCTGGGCCTGGCGGACGCCCTGCACCGCGCTCAGCAGCTCGCGGAGAGGGAACCTGGGCCAGCTGCCGAGCTCTTCGGCGAATTGGCGGATGTACTTGAACAGGCCTCGTTTACCGGGCATGCCCGCCAGCTACGCACTCGGCAGCGCGACCTGTTGGCATCCGCAGGACAGGCCGACGCAGCATTCACCGTCGCGGCTAAGTTGATGCTTG
Organism: Streptomyces sp. NPDC006265; assembly: GCF_040613555.1. Classification (NCBI taxonomy): domain Bacteria; kingdom Bacillati; phylum Actinomycetota; class Actinomycetes; order Kitasatosporales; family Streptomycetaceae; genus Streptomyces; species Streptomyces sp. NPDC006265. The sequence continues at coordinate 15,870 of NZ_JBEXSH010000006.1, read as the reverse complement.
ACCGGTACGAGTCCGGCGATCGTATGTTTGTGGATGAGCACCTGAAACGTCTGGCTCGCGACGCCGGCGGCACGGCATCCGACATCTACGTGGTCTTGAAGGCGCTGGCGGACTGGTTCGAGTACGGCTACGACCTTCCGCCGGTGACCTCCGCGCTCGAGACTGTGGTGCAGGCGTGCGATCCCCTGGCAGCCCGCTTGGTGCTGGCAGTCATCGAGCAGATCGTGGTCGACGAACACCCCGACGATCATCCGGCGAGGCTTTCTGACCTGGCTTTTGAGGTTGTCCCCTCCCAGACAGGGCTTTTGCGGATTCGGCTGGAGTGCTGTCTGGCAGACCTGGCCGTCCGCGCCGGACATGGCCCGGAAGAGTCTTATGCCGACCTCGACCGGCGCGCTCTGAGTGGCCGCATACCGGAACGGTTCGCGGTCCTGGTGCACATGCGCCGCGGACGCGCCCTCGCTCTGGCCGACCTCGGAAGCGAAGCCGTCGAGGCCTACCGGCGCGCTGTACTGGCCGCTACCCGAGAGGGCCTGGGAGGCGATGCCCGGCACGCCCTACGGTCCATTTCCTTCCTGGCCGACCAGTACAACGTCGGATTCAGGGAATCGTCCCAGGCCATGCTCTCGGCCCGCACGGTCGGCGCCAAGGGCGCGCGACTCATCGACCTCTCCTTCAACCCGGCCGTCAGCGCGCTGGAAGCCCTGGTCGACGACAGACTGCCGGACGCCTCACGAGCCGCGCACCAGTGGCTGTGGCAGGACCGGATCTCCGGTGCGTTGACCGACGAGAACCTCGCCCACCAGCGCTATGGCGAAGTCTTCAACCGCGCCGGAGAAACGAAACACGCCGTGCGTCACTTCGTCCTTGCCGGCCACAGAAAGGACGCACTCTCCGCCACCGAATCGGTCCCCGAGTTTCTCGACGTATGCGACCTCTTGGAGGTGCCTGCACGGTGGGTATGCAGCGCAGCCGCAGCGGTGATCGGCCAGCAAGCGGATCTCATTCCTGATGATGCTGTCACAGGCATCGCTGCCCGCCTGACGGACATCGTCATCACGGGCCTGCAGTCGGAGCTGGCGGGCCTTCATCCGGTCATGCAGGCTCTCGGAGCGCTGGGAGCGCTCGATGAGCGACTGCCAGCGGCGTCAGCGCAACTCGTGCTGCCCTTGTTGATTGAATGTATTCCCAGAGAGCCGAACACCTCCCGGCACATCGATGAACAGATGCTGGCTTTCCTCGGTGCCTGCATCAAGGCCGAACTGCCTGTAACGGACCGAGCCATCCGAGCCTTGATGGACACGTGGAAGCTCGATGTAAACGGCGCTGAGAGTCTGCTTGCCAGCCTCCATGCCCACGTGCCGTCGGCCGTGCCAGCGGTACGCGAACGGGCGCAGCAGGGACACCGCGGGGCCACCGCCGTCCTGGCCGACTGGCGGGTGGACGACCCCACTGTCGCTGAGACCGCGCGGGAACTGGCCGACACCGTGCTGGCCGAACCGGTCGGGACCGTCCGCCCCTTCTATGCCATGGGAACCGTCGCGCGGCAGTGCGCGGCCTTCCTCATAGCATGCGACGGCCAGAGCACCGTGGGCGCAGGTGAGCCGATCAGGCTCTTGCGTGAACGCGTCGCAGCACACCTGCTGTTGTGGGCCGAAGACCGCAACGACACAGCCGACCGGCGCTCCGAGGCCGTACGCGCACTGTCCATCCTCGCTGCAAACCTGCCGGCGCCTGTGCGAGACGACATGTTCGAACGGCTCATGGGTCTGTACCCAAATCCTGGAGAACACCCGGCCGACGCCTTCGACCGACGCACCCAGCACCCTCTGAGCCGATACAAGATCAATACTCAAGGAGACCTGCGTCTGCCCGCAGAGATCCTGTACGCGTCCGCCGTCTTCGCCACCACCACCGAGCAAGCCGTGCGCGTCCAACAGCGCCTGCTCCCGCACCTGAGCCATGCCGACCAAGAACGAGGCCACGGCTGGCTACAGGCACAGACCATGCTCGCACTCGACCGGTTGGCCCCCGTGCCGACGTCTCTGACGGTCAACCACCCCGCAAAGTTCGTGCGGCAGACGGCCGTAATCTGCTGGGGCCGCGCCGATCACCGGGATCCGTCTTTGGCACGCGTCTTCGCCGAGGACTCCAACACCAGCGTCCGCCACAATCTGGCCCGTATCCTCGCTGAACTCCCCCCAGGCGAACGCCTCAAGTACGAAGCCATCACCGAACGACTCCGCACCGACAACAGCGCACGCGTCCGCCAAGCCACCGCCCAGATCCCATGAGCCGGACGCTGGTTGCCACAGAGCTGGGCACGACAGAAGACACCTGTCCAGTCACACAGTGCGCATACTGCTGGCTGGTCTCTGACCGGATCTGAAGGCTGAGGCAACGACGGCAGAGGACACGTCGTCGGCACCTGCCAGTGTCACCTCAATCTATACGTTGCAAACATGGCCACGACGCATCGAAGCAGCTCAGGAACATGCCGATCACTTCTAGAGTCGGTAAAACGGACGAGGCCCACGGCACCGCAGGTGATCTTGGGAGGCCGTGGGCGGCGATCCACGACAACGCCCGTATCCCGGCGGCCTTCCGGCTCTACCTCACCGCCACCCCGCGCATCCTCGCCGCGGCCCGGCCGCAGAAGGGCGCGGACGGCCACGAGCTGGAAGTCGCGTCGATGGGCCAGGACTCGGAAACCTACGGGCCGTGGCTGGCCGAGCTCGGGCTCTCGGAGGCGATCGAGCGGGAGATCCTCGCCCCGTTCGAGATCGACGTGCTGGAGATCCGCGACCCCTCCCCCGTGCTCGGGCTCTCGGAAGAGGCGCTGCGGGGCCGGCGCCTGGCCCTGCTGCAGACCGCCCTCCTGGAGCACGCGGCGGCGTACAACCTGCGTACGGTCATGACCTTCCACCAGAAGGTGGAGGAAGCCGAGGCCTTCGCGGCGAAGCTGCCGGAGACCGCAGCCGAGCTGTACGTCACGGACGCCGATGACGAAACCATGGTCAAGGCGGAGAAGGAACTGCCCGCGTCGTCGATCGACGCGGAGTTCTACGGGCTGGAGGCCGACCGCCACGTGCCGCCGGACCGGGTGTGGTCGGCGTGGCTGTGCGGCGACCACCTGGTGGCCGAACGCCGGGAAGTGCTGCGGCAGTTCGCCAACGGCATCGACGCCAACAACCGACGCGTACACCGGGCGTTCCTCGCCTCCGTGCGAGTCCTCGGGGAAGGCGTCGACATCACCGGCGAGCGGGGCGTGGAGGCGATCTGCTTCGCCGACACCCGCGGCTCCCAGGTGGAGATTGTCCAGAACATCGGCCGCGCGCTCCGCCTGAACCGCGACGGCTCCACCAAGGTCGCACGGATCATCGTGCCGATCTTCTTGGAGCCCGGCGAGGACCCGACCGACATGGTCGCCAGCGCCAGCTTCCGCCCCCTTGTAGCCGTCCTCCAAGGTCTCCGCAGTCATGACGAACGACTCGTCGAGCAGCTCGCCTCCCGCGCCCTCACCAGCGGGAAGCGCAAGGTACACATCCAGCGCGATGAAGAAGGGCGGATCGTCGGGGCCGCCGGCGAAGTGGGCGAGGACCAGGAGCAGGACGACACCGACGCCGCTGCCGAGTCGGCCCTGCTCCACTTCTCCTCTCCCAGGGACGCGGCGACCATCGCGGCCTTCCTACGCACCCGCGTCTACCGGCCGGAATCCCTGGTATGGCTGGAGGGCTACCGAGCGCTGCTCCGGTGGCGGGCGGAGAACGAGATCACCGGCCTGTACGCCGTCCCGTACGACACCGAGACGACGGTGGGCGTGACCAAGAACTTCCCGCTGGGGAGGTGGGTGCACCAGCAGAGGAAAGCCCTGCGGGCCGGAGAACTGGAGGAACGGCGCAAAGAGCTGCTGGACGCGCCGCAGGCCGGGATGGTGTGGGAGCCCGGCGAGGAAGCCTGGGAGAGCAAGCTCGCCGCGCTGCGGTCCTACCGGCGGGCCACCGGGCACCTGGCCCCGCGTCAGGACGCCCTCTGGGGCGAGGGCGACGCGATGGTGCCGGTCGGGCAGCACATGGCCAACCTCCGCCGGAAGGGCGGCCTCGGTAAGGACGCTGAGCGGGCAGAGGAGCGTGCGGAGCAGCTGACGGCGGTCGACCCGGACTGGGACTGTCCCTGGCCGCTGGACTGGCAGCGGCACTACCGCGTGCTCGCCGACCTGGTCGACGCCGACGGCAGCCTGCCCGACATCGCACCCGGCGTACTGATGGACGGCGACGACATCGGCAAGTGGCTTCAGCGGCAGAAGCAGCCGGGCACCTGGGCGCAGCTGTCGACCGAGCAGCAGGAGCGGCTGACCAGGCTGGGTGTGCAGCCGCTTGAGGCTCCGTCACCCGCTCCGGCGGCCAAGCGCGCGGCGAAGGGGCCGAGCAAGGCACAGCAAGCGTTCCAGCGGGGCCTCGCGGCCCTCGCGCAGTGGGTCGAGCGGGAAGGCGCAGGCCGGCCGGTACCACGCGGCCACAGTGAGCACATCACGGTCGACGGCGAGGCCGAGCCGATGTTCGTGAAGCTGGGCGTGTGGGTCTCCAACACCAAGTCGAGGCGGGACAAACTCACTGCCGAACAGCGGGCCGCCCTCGCTGAGTTGGGGGTGGAGTGGGTGTAACAGCCAGCCCAGGGCGTTGGGCGTCAGTACAGCGCGATGGCGTCCACGACGATGGCCGGGCCCGTGATGTAGGCGTCGACGTCTTCGTCCGGCAGGACGATGCCCTGATTGGACATCACCTGGCGTAGTTCGACAAGGGCGTCGTTCATACGCGTCATCATTGTGCGCCTCAGCATCCACTCCCATCCTGAGAGGAGCCAGTCTTCCGCGCTCAGGAACCCGTCCGGGGAGTCATCGATCAGTCTCGACACGGTGCCGAGCACACGGATCTCGCCTTCGACCCGGTTGGTCGATGCGACGTCGATGAAGTGGTCCGGAGTGACGTTGACGTACACCTTCTGGGGGAGCCCCGAGCCTTCGAGCTCCAGCAGGATGGGGATGGGCGGGAGCTCGTTGCGGAGGTAGACCTCTTCAATCTGTTCCAGCAGGCGGGGATCGGTGGCACTGAGCGTGTCGGGTAGGTTCTCCAAGCTTCCGCCCTCGAGGAACCGGCGCAAGATAAAGAACATCTTGCCGAACAGGCTCGCGGCCGTGATCCTGGTCGTTCCCTCGACCTCTACCAGAGCGTCCCGGGTCAACACCGTGGTGGCATCCGGGCGGCTGATGACCGCATCCTTGCCGATCAGTCCGTCGATCACCTTGCTGACGGTGGCCTTCTCGCGAGGTTCGAGGCTGTAGGTCGCCTGGCGCTGCACATCGCTCCCGCCCGACGCGTCGACTCCAGCGGCTCCTAGATTGAATTTGCCGCCGCCCGAGCGCCGCTTAGTCGTCGTCTCCACGATCTCCTCACGCTGTGGCACGTCGATCTCGTGGTATTCCGCCTGCGCCAGCAGCGTGTCCGTGTCGAGATAAAGAGGTGATCGCAAAGCCATCCCATGAGTCTCTCACCGCCCACTGACACCAACAGGCGATAGACCCGCAGCGCAGTAAGCGCGCGCCGACCTGCCGACGACGTTGTCCGCCGGTGCTGCCCTCCCCCTTAGCCGTCGCCACCCGACGGTCGTTCAGTCCTGAAGAGGGTCACGCTATGCCCGGCCGGCGGCACCGCCTGGGGCATTCCCGGGCGCCGCCGACCCGCTCTGTCGGCGGCCGGGCGCGACGGCGTGGAGAAGGCCACGTGGTGGACGCACCAAGCCGCCCCGGTCAGATGCAGGTGACCTGGACGTCTGTCAGCAGAGGCGGCTGTGGTGCACGATGCGCGCGTGGACTTCCTGCCCAACCTCAAAATCGATACCAGGCTGAACGTATGGACTCTGGCCGCAGTCCTCACCGCCCTGTACACGCTGTCCGGACTCGTGCGGGGTTGGTGGCACGCCAGCCTGGGCAAGCGTCGGCGTCTGATCAAGGCGTACCGGAAACTCGCAACCTACGTACGGCACGACTACGTCGAGGGACTGTTCGGCGAGCCCGCATGGGAGCACAAGCAAAGCGTCAAGGCGTATGGCGCCGATGAGCGCGACGAGGCAGTCCTTCGCGAGGTTGAGCTGACGGTGCGGGCCTGGCCGTTGGGCATGCTGGGGTACTTGGTGACCTGGTGCAACGAGGACGGCGAGGTGCTGATGCACTCCCTGACCACCCGCAGCCGGCTGTTCCGCCCCCGGGTCGCGGTCGGGCCGTACCGGATCACGCTCGGCAGGACCCGGCTCACCGCTCTGCCCGCTACCGCACCCGAGGACTTCGGGCCCTGGCCAGCAGTCGGGGCACGACGGTTCAGCTACGCCGAGCAGCACTACTTCGGTAATCCGGGCGGCTATCTGCACTGGGTGGTCGGGGTCAGCGATGTGGGGTCGCCAGCCGCCGCGCCGGTCGGCTGCGATGAGTGGGAGGAGCCGCAGCTGACGGAGTACCGGGCGCAGGCCCGGATCAACTCAGTGCTCATCGTCGGCGCCACGATCGACCTCGACAGCGTCCTGCCGTACGGCATCGCACCCGACCACGACCGCGTCCGGCTCCTGGAACTACGCCATCCCTTCCGCGTCGCCCTCGCGCAACGCAGATGGGAAGCCCGGCGGTTCCTGCGGCGCTCGCGCACACAGCCCACGGGCGCCCCTCTGCCCGGTCGGAATCGCACCGCCGGCGCAGGGTCGGAGCCCGAGTCGGGCGGGCCGTAGCCCCACCACACGGTCCGGCGGCGCGTCAATGTGGTCGACGGGGCTCACTGTTCGGGGTCTACAGCTCGAAGTCGAGGTGTTCGATGTCGGTGAAGCGGACCTCTTCCAGACTGCCGGCACGGCGGCCACCGTCCTGGAAGTACACCTCCTTGAGCGCTTCGGCAGCGATCTCCCGCAACTGCTGGTCGCTGGCACCCTGTTCCTGGGCGTCGAAGAGGCGGGCGGCGTACTGCGGCGGCAGCGCGACCGTCAGGTGGCGGAGCCGGCCCTCGTCCGTTGTACCGATCGGCGCGGTGTAGCCGATCCGGGCCCGGGTGTCGATGACGATGCCGCCGGTCCTCGCCGCCCTCTGCCGCGCCTTCGCCCGGATCTGCGGCTGCCACCGCTTCTTCACCTCGCTCTCCAGCCGGGCGGCGAGGTCCGGGCGCGGCTTCTTGATCTGGTCCTTCACGTACCGCTCGACCGTGCGCTGGGACACTCGCAGCATCTGGGCGACGGCCTTGGTGCCCTTGAGCTGCTTGACCAGGTACCGCATCTGCGCACCGGCCGACTTCGGAACCGGGCGGGTGAACGCCCTCTGCACCGCGGCGTCCAGGCCGTTGCCGAACATGCTCATCGCGGTCTACCTACTCCCCGGTGTCCTGGTCGGTGACGGTGCCGTCCTTGATGTACCGGGCGAGGTTGAGCTCAGGGGCGTTGAACTGCTCGCGGACGCCCTCGCCCCACAGCACGCTCTGGGTGCCCTCCCACTTCACCAGGCCCGGGTTCACGCCGAGCTTGAAGCCGCCGGGCAGCGGCTTGCCGTCCCGGTAGGGCAGGAAGTCCAGCGGGGACGGTCCGTCGGAGGCGTAGACGGCGCAGTCCGAGAGGACCGCGACCGGGTACTGCCCGGTGAAGGCGGCGTGCTTGACGATCTTGCGGTGCATGTTGATCCGCGTGCGGGAGATGACGGCGGCGCGGATGTCGGGGCGCCACGTCGGCCGGGCAAGGGCCCGCCACGGCTGCCCGGGCTTCCAGCCCTCCCCGCGCGGGCGCTCGCGCAGCTTGCCCAGCCCACCCTTCACGGTCGCCTTGATCGCGGACACCACGACCGCCAGTTCGGGGTCGCGCTGCCGGTAGCCGTCCATCGCCTTCAGGAACTCCTCCGGCGAGAGGTCGGCACCCACCCCGAGGTCGGCCATCGTGGCGATGTACGCGTCGCGCAGCCGGTTGTACCAGCCGTCCAGGTAACGCCCGTTGTCGTAGCGCACCCACGCCTCGATCGGGCGCACCTCGTAGCCGAGCTCCACCGCGTAGGCCACGGTCGGCGTGGCGTACCACGCCGGCCCCGTCGGGCGCTCGCCCTTCGGCGTGAACGGGCTCGGCAGCAGACTGCCGTCCAGGTCCACCCACTTGTCCTTGCCGACCTTCACCCTCGACAGGTCCACATGGCTGAGGTCAACCAGCCAGGAGCCGGGCAGCTTCGGATCGAACACCGGCGCCTTGACGTGCGTCGGCGCACCGAGGCCGACGACCAGGCCGTTCGCGCCGGCGGCGAAGGCCATGTTCACGTCGATGCCCACCAGATGGGGGCGAAGGCATTCGGCGTCGGTGAGCGGGCGCGCCCAGTCGTACGCCTCCTCCACCAGGACCTCCGCCGGGGTGCGGTGGTGGAAGCGCGGCAGGTCCGCCAGGACCGGGTGCCCGTCGGGGGCCTCGCACGGCGCGCAGTCCACCGGATCCTTCCCCAGCGAGCCTGGGTTGTGCTCGGAGTGCCGCTTACCGTCGGCATCCGGCTCGGAGGCGCGGGTCGGCGGGTGCAGTGCGGTCATCAGCTCCAGGCCCGTGACGGCGGTGGAGCCGCGCGGCGTCATCACCCGGGCCGCATAGGTGACCAGGAGCCGGGCGAGGTCGGCTGGCGGAAGCTGGGCGGCGTCGGCCCAGTGGCGGGTGTCGAGCGCGTTCCACGACGGGATGCACAGCTGGACGCAGGCCCGCTCCGAGCCGGTCGCGGGACGGTAGATTCGCGCCCACGGCCCGAAGCCCCTCTTGGTCAGCTTCCAGTCCGCGCGGGTCAGTTGCTTGATGACCTTGTGGCCCTCCGGGATCCGCCCGGCGATCCGCTCCTCATCCGTGAGGGCGACAGGCAGGCCGTAGCGCTCCAGCGCGGCCTCGGTCAGCACGAGCAGCGGGTCGGCGTCCTTGCCCGGCCCGGACAGCTTCGGCTGCCCGAGCCTGGCCTCCTTGAGGGTCCATTCCACCAGGGAGGGGATGGACTTGGCGGGCACGTCCAGGACCAGGCCGCCGACGCAGTACGCGAACACTTGGCCATCGGCGTCGACGTCGACGACCGCGAGTGGCCCGTTCTCGAACCGCGGATCGGCACCGCCCGCCGGGGCGGCATTCCTCGCGCCCGGCCGGCGCGGCGTCGGCTTGGTCGTGGCCGCCGGAGGCGGTACAGCGGCGGGGCGGGGCGCGGTGTTCTGGGAAGCAGGCTCCGCAGTCGGGGCTGTGGGTCTGGTGCGGTCTTTGGCCGGTTCAGCTACCGATGGCGCAGGAGCGGCAGGGGCACGTGTCTCGGGACCCGCCGTGTCTTCAGGGGGCACCAGAGCGTTGGCAGGGTAGAGCTGGGCGAGCTGCTTCAGCATGCGGGCGTATGCATCGCGCTCCGGCGGCCGCGGCTCCGTCTTACCGGCCTCCCAGCCGCTGACCGTCGCGCGCCGCACCTGCAGTGCGGTGGCCACCTCGTCCAGCGTCAGGCCGTGCGCCTGGCGCAGCCGCTTGCGTTCCGCCGGCGCCGGCAGCGGGGAGCGGGACCCGACCAGCGCGTCGACCGCATCGAACAGCTCGGACATGAGCACCTCCTGCCCCGCAACCCTAGCGTGAAGCGCACATATCGCGTACCAAGTACGTACGGATAGCGTAAATGATGGTTGGGACTCCACGGTTGACCATCGGAAGGATGTCCCCGGGCCTGGGTTGCTGCAGGTCCTGTAGCCGAGGATCCGCAGTGGTGTCTTGGCTATGCCTGAACTGGCCGGAGGGCGCGGCTTGTTGTGAGAGATCTGGGAGAGGCAGACGGCCGCCGAGCAGCAGCCATCTCGGTGGCAAAACGCTCAGAGAGGGGGGCGGCATGGGCGAGATCGTCAAGGGGCTTGAGCGAGCGTTGCTGACCCGTCCCATGCCCACTGGTGACGCCGCTGTCCGTTTCCTGCTCAGGACGGCGAAGGGCTCCACGAAGAACGTGGCCGTCCTCCTGGGAGTCTCCCAGCGCACGGTGCAGCGGTGGGTCACCACCCGGCCGGGTATGCGCCGCCGTCCCGGTGCTGTGCATGCGGGGTTGATCTATGAGGCCGTCAAGGCACGGTGGCAGCCCCGGGTGCGTGCCCGCCAGCGGGCCCGGGCCGAGGCCGATGGCTTTGTCCTCCATACCAGGGCGCGGTTCGGATTCGCCGCTCCGGCGGGATCGTCGGACGACCCGCGGGTACGGCTGATCACCCAGTACCTGTCGGGAGAAGTAGCCCGCGAGCTGTTCGCAGCCCGGGATACCGGTGCGGGCGAACAGCAGCAGATGGTGATCCTCGCCCGAGCTTTGGGGCATGCCTACTTCCGGGACGGAGGCCGGCGTGCTCACGGTCTCGGGATCGCCTTCACCGACGTGGAGTTCGCCGAGTTCTCCATCGGCTGACCACGCCCCGGCCCCTGTACCGCGCGGCGCCGCCTCCCTTGCTGGCTCGGGGTTGTCGGGGTCCGGGATCAGGGCGAGGGCGGGGTCTGGCCCCGTGTCAGCATCGCGTCGTAGCGCTGTGCTTCCTAGCGTTCGCGCCAGTCCCACTGGACGCGGCCAACAGGGCCGGTGCGCTGGCCAGCAGGCGGCTGGGGCGGTCGGAGCCTGGCAGTCTCCGCCACACGCAGCAGATGCATGCGGTCGTGAGGACCGGCCAGCAGATACTCCTCCTCGCCGGGCGCGAGCCGGGCGAAGCAGACGGCGGCCTTCAGGAAGACGTGTGCCCATGGCGGTACGCGGTAGGTGGCGCAGCCGTCGGTGTAGCGGGCGCGGTCATGCAGGGCCACGGTGGCCGCGGCGTCGTCGTAGTCGCCGGGGCGTGCGGTGGCAAGCTGCTGGAAGGAGGCGCCGGTGAAGAGCGCGGCGGCGAGGGCGGCGGCCAGGCGGGGGTGGGCGGTCACGGTGGAGAGGCGTCGGGCGGCTTCCCGGGATGTCTGCTGGGTGAGCGGTGCGGGTGGCGGGCGGTGCCGGAAGGTGATCGGCGGCGGTGTGCACGGGGCAGCGCAGGCGGTGGGGCTGTCGTAGGAGACGAGGCGGTCCAGTGCGGGCAGGGTGAGCCACCGGTCTGCCGGCCGGGCGGACTCGTCAGCAGGCTGGGGTACGGGAGCGGTCGTGCCGTAGTAATGGCGCCGGGCGGCCTGGAAGTCGGCGGTGACGGCGTAGTCGGCCGCCTGCAGGGCCTGGTGCAAGGCGGCGGGCAGACGCGGGCGGTGGCAGACCAGGGTCAGGTGGATGCCGGTGAGGGCGCGCAGCTGCAGGAGACGCATCGTGCGGCGGGCGGTGAGGCGGTGGGCGCGCAGAACGGTCAGCCGGTTCACGGGAAGGGCCGTGAACCAGGCGGTGGCGGCTTCCCACGCGGGCTGACGGCCAGCGGGAAAGCCACCCGGGAGCAGGGGTGGTTTGCCCAGGGCGGCGAGAAGGTCGTGGGCGAGGCCGGTCTCGCTGGAGGTGCCCGGGCCGGGGTGCAGGGTGATCCGGCCGGACGGCAAGTGGTGGGCGGCCAGGGCGGTGTGCGTGTGGATCGCATCGTCGCCTGGGTCGATGACCACGGTGACGGGCGGCGGTGGCAAGGTGATCACGCAAGGCGGCTGAAGGCCCAGCGCAGCAGCTCCTGATCCACGCGGGGGCGACCGGTGCGGGCCAGGGCGGTGCGAGTGTGGGCGGTCAGCTGGGCCCAGGCACGAAAGTTGCCGTGCGCGGCGTGCTGGTCGGCGAAGGTGATGTCGTCGGGATCGGCGTCGGCCCAGATCGGGTGGAACAAAGGGATGGCCTCGAGGACCTCACTGGGGGTGAGGCGGGTGAAGTGCTGCCAGATGAAGATGCGGGAGGAGAGCATCGGTTCGCGGCGCAGCACGGTGTGGCAGCCCTCCCCGCCGACGAAGATGACCGCCAGCTGGGTTGAGGGTTCGTCCCACAGATAGCGGAAGTACTCGAACGCCTCCCCGTTGAGCCACTGGGCCTCGTCCACGAGGAAGGTGCGGGGGCGTTCAGCCAGGGCGGTCTTCAGCAGCCGGTCGAATTCGCTGGGGTGGCGCGGCGGTTCACCGGCCAGGTCGAGCGCGGTGAACAGCTCGTAGCGCACCGCGCGGGCGGTCGGGCGGGCACGGAAGGTGATTTTGCGGACGTCCTCGTGCGGTTCGAGTCCGCGCAGGCAGATGTTGACGGCGAGCGTCTTGCCGAAGCCGGCGCCGCCGTGGATGCACATCATGGCCCGCGCGGCGACCGTGTCGGAGATGTTCTCCCGGGCGGTGAGCAGGGCACGGGTGGTGACCACGGACGCATCGGGCAGATCGACGTACTGGTAGGTGGCCGCGGTCACAAGGCATCTCCGTCTTCAGCGGTCTGTGCGGCCGGGCCGGGCGGGCCGTCGGAGGCAGGTTCGGACGGGACAGGCCGGCCGGCCGCGGTCCGGGGGGCAAGGGAAGGCGGAGTGCGCCAGTCGGCCGGGGGCGCGGCGGGCGGGATGAGGTCCGGCAGCGCCAGCTTCGAGGCGTCGGTGTGCTCGACGGCGGCCAGTTCGCGCCCGGCTTGAGCGGAGGTGAGGGCTCCCAGCCGCTGGGCCGGCCCGGCCGTGGTGGCCGGGGCGAAGCGCTGTCGGCGCAGCGTCTCGGCGGCTTTCACCTCGGCGCGCAGACGTCGGGCACGCTCCGCACGGGCGGTGCGCAGGGCCTGGAGTTGTTCGGGGGTGGCCGCGTCCGCAAGGTGCGCGGGCCCGAGATACCCGCCACTCGCGTCACAGATGTCGATCTCGTGATCGTGGTGCGGCATATAGCGCACCGTGACAGTACGGCCGGCCTGGCCGGTCATCCAGGCGGCGATGTAGGTGCGCCCGCGCCACCGCACACCGTGGCTGGTCAGCTTCCGCGGGCGGCCGTCGTCCTCCAGGGTGAACGTCCACAGTTCGGCGGCGGGCACGTCCGTGACGGGAGTCGGATCGGCCTGCCATGCCTCAAGCGGCGTACGGCCGGACAGCGCCTGCGGCCTGTGCTCGGTGTTCCACCAGTGTGTCCAGGCCAGCACTTCCGCGGTGAAGTCCGGAAACGACATGGCACCGGACGTCTCCGGCTTGCGGCCCGCGCCTTTGCTTCGCCGGCCGGAGCGGGGCTTGGTGAGGGTGAGGGTGTAACCGGGCATGGCCGCGAACAGCATCCGGTCGACGGCCCGGTTGAGGTTTTCCACCGTGCCCTTGAGATGAGGGCTGTAGGCGGGCAGGTCCTTCACCGTCACGCCCATCGTGCCGAACGCCGTGGTGACGGTCCTCGACAGGAAGTCCTTGCCCCGGTCCACCCGCACCTGCTCCGGTGTCCCTCCCGCGGGGCCGTAGGGATCTTCACGCAGAACAGCGGCGCGCAGCGCGACCAGCACGGAAGCGCGGGAAGGGACGCCAGGGGTGACGGCGGTGCCGGTGATGACTTTGGTGGCGGTGTCGATGAACCACGTCACCCACGGGCGCACCAGGTCGCCGTCGGCATCGACCAGCAGCGGCGCCTGGACATGATCGGTCTCCCACACGTGATTGCGCCAGGAGGCCGCCCGTCTGCCGAAGACGTCGTGCGCGCGTGCCGCGTCCGGTCCCGCGGCAAGACCGGCCCGTTCCCCCGCGGTGAGATCGCGACGCACCGCGCGCAGGAACGTCGACAGCGAAGGCACCGGGTCCAGCAACGGCACCGCGGCCGGCGGGGCGCCCGCGGGAGAAGCCGCGGATTCAGTCGTGGTCGTCGGCTGACCGTCATGGCCGCCGGTCTCGGCCCGGGCCACCAACTGGCGGTGGACCGCGGAAGCGTTGCCGTGCCAGTACGCCAGCAGCACCCGGATCTCCCTGGTGATCTCGAACCGGTCACCGCTGCGTTCCCCGGGGCGGATCGCGGCCCGGGGCGAGAGGGAGGCCTCAGCCAGCCACCGCCACACCGTCCGCTCCGACACGCCCAGGCACTCCCCGGCCAGGCGCACATGCTCCCGCGACAGCCGCCGCTCGGCGCGCAGCGCCAGCAGACGGCGCACCGCCGGGGCCCGCAACGCCGTCAAGGACTCCTCCCCCAGAACACCGGCCGGATCCTTTGGCGGCGCCAGCGGCTGTCCGTCCACCCCATGCCCCTTCGTTCTCATCCGCTTCCGCGGAGCCCGCCTTCGTTCACCCCGTCGGAACAGGTGAAGGCCCGTACATAAGCCCTTCGAGCAGCCCGGACCGTTACGGATAGGGCCCAAGACGCGCGCAGGCCTGCTCGATCAGCTCCCGGTCCACATGCCTTGCGGGGGCGCGCTCGCGGGCCGCGTAGACATGCGACGTGATCTTCGCCCAGGTACGGAAATTGCCGCGTGCCATCTGCTCGTCCACCCGCGCAACGTCGTCCGCATCCGCCTGCGCCCACACCGGATGGAACAGGCTCAGCGTCTGCGGCACCCCAGACTCATCCAGCCGGCCGACCTGATGCCAGGTCAGCACCCGCGAGCGCAGCGCCGAAGCGCGGGCAAGAGCCCGTTCGCTTCCGGCCCCGCACAGCACCAGCGCCGCCGCACAGCCCGGCGCGTCCCACAACTGCCGCAGATAGTCCAGCAACGGCGGCGTCAGACGCTGGGCGTCATCGAGAAACAGCACACCCGGCTCGGCCAGTGCCCGCATCAGATCCTGGCTGGCCGGCCCGGCCCGATGCGGCAGCGCCCCCGACTGCAGCCCGAACGCCTCGCACAGCGAGGCCCGCAGCTGCGGCAGACCGGGCGCCACCCCGGCCACCGCCCGCCACACCGGTACCCGGCCGGGCAGAAGATGCAACGCCTGCTCGACAGCGACCGTCTTCCCCAGGCCCGTGTCCCCGTACACACAGCACATCCCGCGGGCCGCGACCGTATGCCCCACCGCCTCCACCACACCGGCCACCTGCCGGGTCGACACCAGCCGGGCCCCCGGCACATACAACCGCACACCACCGCCCCGCACCCCCGCATCCGCGCCGCCCTCCGCCACCGGCACGTCGGCAGGCGGGCCGTCGACAACAAGCGGACCACCCTCACCGTCCACGAGTCCCAAATCCGCCAGTGCCCGGTCATACCGGCTCGGCTGCAGCCCTGCCCGGGCCCCTGCCGGACGGGCCACCTCAAGAACCCGGCCCGCCCCCAGATCCCGCTTGATCACCCGATGCAGTGTCGGCAGCGAGGGCACACACTCCGCACCCCACTGCTCCAACACCCCCTCTTCCTGGGTCCGGAGCATCCTGCGCCGCAACTCCGCGACGTTCCCGCCCGCCTGAGCCAGGACCTCCCACAACGCGTCACTCAGCGAAAACCCGTCCTGCCGCGGCCGCGCCTCGACATCGCCCCGGCGTCCATCGGCCAGCCACCGCCACACCGTCCGCTCCGACACCCCCGCCAGCTCCGCCGCGATCCGCACATGCAGCGCCGACAGCGTCCCCTCCCCATCCACCGCAAGAAGCCGCCGCACCACCACACCCCGCGCCAACGGCGCACCCCCGGCCGACACAACACCAGCCGATCCCGCCTCGGCCCCACCCGCCGGACCCCCCTGAACCGTCATACGGCCCAGCCCACCCGACCCCGCCAGCCCCTCACATAGGAACAGCGAAAGCCATGACAGCCAGCAACCAACCTGCTAGCCACACCACAACAGCCGCTTGGTCACCCCATGACAGCAACCAAAAACCAGCCCCACGCCCACTACCAGGACATCCACACCGCAATTCCGCTGACGCCTACCCGCTGCAACCCCACCGCCCAATCACACGGCCCGACACCTTCTTGTTGGCGTCCAGTCCCGTCGTGGTCTTCGGGACACCCGCGGCCGCGCGGACGGACTGGGTGTCGATGATCACGAGGGA
>NZ_JBEXSH010000005.1:0-41365 GCF_040613555.1 Streptomyces sp. NPDC006265 | reverse complement strand
GGACGCCGGGCTCTTGGCGACGGTCGGTTCGCCGACGCCCAGGGCGTCGTAGCCCTCCTGGGCGTCGGCCGCCACGCGCGCGTGCGCGCACAGCCGCGGGGTGCGTCCGCCGGGGCTGCCGGGCCGCAGGTCGTTCTCGGCCCGCTCGCCGACGAGGGCGCGGCGGGCCGTGTTGTAGGCGTCGGACAGCAGGTCGTCGAGGGGCACGTCGGCGGCGTCGCCGTACCAGGCCTCCCGGTCGGCCATGGCGAGCTTGCAGTTCTCGACCAGGAGGTGGACGTAGTCGGCCGAGCCGTAGCGGGGCAGTTCGGCCGGCAGCAGGGCGAGTTGCTGGAGGAGGACCGGGCCCTGGCTCCAGGGGCCGGGTTTGCACACGGTCCAGCCGTTCCAGTCGTATGTCGCCGGTGTCTCGTAGGTCGCGGACCAGGTGGCGAGGTCGGCGGCCGTGAGGGTGCCGGTGTGGCGTTCTCCGCTGGTGTCCCTGGCGGGGCGCCCGGCCTGGCGGACGAGGGCGTCGGCGATGAACCCGGTGCGCCACACCTGCCGGGCGGCCTCGATCCGCGCCTCCCTGCCGCCCGCGCCGGCGGTCTCGGCGAGCAGGCGCTTCCAGGTGGCGGCGAGTGCGGGGTTGGCGAAGAGTTCGCCGGGGCGCGGCCCCTTGCCGCCGGGCAGGTAGACGTCCGCCGACGAGGTCCACTCCGTCTCGAACAGCTCGCGTACGGTCTCCACGGTCTCGCCGACACGCTCCACGGGCGCGTGTCCGTGCTCGGCGTAGCCGATGGCGTACTTCAGGACGTCGTCGAGGGAGCGGGTGCCGTGGTCGCGCAGCAGCAGCATCCAGGCGTCGAACGCGCCCGGTACGGCGGCGGCGAGCGGCCCGGTGCCGGGGACGAGGTCCAGGCCGAGGCCCCGGTAGTGCGCGACGGTCGCGCCGGCCGGTGCGACACCCTGACCGCACAGCACCCGCACCTCACCGCCGGCCGGGGCGAGCAGGATCGGCACCTCGCCGGCCGGGCCGTTGAGATGCGGCTCGACGACGTGCAGCACGAACGCGCCCGCCACGGCCGCGTCGTAGGCGTTGCCGCCGCTCTCCAGGACGGCCATCGCCGACTGGGAGGCGAGCCAGTGGGTGGAGGAGACCATGCCGAAGGTGCCCTGCAGGGTCGGGCGGGACGTGAACATACGGCCTTCTCATCTCTCGTCGTCGCATGCGCTCATGGGCACGCCACCCGTCCCCCTCCCCCTGCCGGGGTCCTGGCAAAACCTCGCAGGATCGCAGGTGGGCGGTCACTTCTCGGCAGGAACCACCCCAGCCCCCGGCTACACGCGCACCTGCCGCAAACCACCCACCGGGCGCCCAACTGGCCGAATGCGGGCGGCGAATGGTGGGCCCCCGTCACCGCGCGGCCACGGAGCGAGTTCGCCCTTCCGCCCCACAGACACTCGTGTGACACTGTCGTTCCGTCCGCCGTGCGGACCCGCTCCGCACCTTCCGTCCCCCACGAGAAGGGCGCCGTGCGTCCCCTACCTCTGCCTCTCGCCCTGACCGCCCGGCTGTCCCCGGTGGT
Organism: Streptomyces sp. NPDC006265; assembly: GCF_040613555.1. Classification (NCBI taxonomy): domain Bacteria; kingdom Bacillati; phylum Actinomycetota; class Actinomycetes; order Kitasatosporales; family Streptomycetaceae; genus Streptomyces; species Streptomyces sp. NPDC006265. The sequence goes on along the minus strand of NZ_JBEXSH010000005.1, from coordinate 39,797 downwards.
GCTGCTCGCCGCGGCGGGCTGGGCACTGTCGTCCGGCCCGTTCGCCGCGCCGCAGGCCGCCGAGCACAAGCCGGCCGGGGAGAAGACCGAGACCCGGTCCGCGTCCACCCAGTCCGCGTCCACACCATCGACGTCGACGGTGTCGAAGGCGTACTCGGCCGCGCCCGCCCCGTGCGAGAGCGTCGCCAAGAAGACGATCGAGTCGCTGGTGCCGGGCGCCAAGACGGCCGGCAAGGAGATCCCCTCCACAGACTCGGAGCTGCGCCGCACCTGCTCCTGGAACGCGCTCAAGGGGTACGACTACCGCTGGCTCGACGTCTCCTACGAGGTCATGGAGTCGGACGACGCCGCGCAGAAGTCGTACCAGGCGCACCTCGACAAGAAGAGCGGCGGCGGGGCCGTCCCCGGTCTGGGCGACAGCGCGTACTCCGTCGTGAACCTCACCACCGAGGACAAGCAGGAGACCCGCGAGGGCGTCGTGATCGCCCGCGCCTCCAACGCGCTGGTGACGATCACCTACAACGGCAGTGACTTCGAGTCGAAGAAGGCGCCCAGCACGGACACGATCAACAAGGGAGCCATCAAGGCCGCGAAGGAAGCGGTGGCCGCGCTGGAGAGCGACAAGGGCTGAGCGCCCTCCAGCGCGCCGCCTTCCTCAGACGGTGCTCCGGCCCCGTGTGGCCATCAGCAGCAGGTACAACACCATCGACGTGCCCAGGCCCACCGCCCAGCCGTAGTCGGCCAGATCGGCCAGCGCCTGGACGGGACGGCCGTCGATCAGCGGCTTGAAGCTCGCCCCGCCGACGGCGAGGACACCGCCGACCGCGAAGGCGACGACGGCCCGCCAGTTCCAGCCGCCCTCGTACCAGTAGCGGCCGCCCGGGCGGTACAGGTCGGCGAGGTCGAGCCGGGCGCGGCGCAGGATCCAGTAGTCGGCGATGAGGATGCCCGCTACGGTGCCGAGCAGCCCGCCGACCAGCCCGAGCCAGGTGAAGATGTAGCCCTGCGGGTCGGAGTACAGCTTCCACGGGAAGATCAGCACCCCGAGGACGCAGGTCGCGAGGGCGCCGGCCCGGAAACTGATCCTGCGGGGCGCGATGTTGGAGAAGTCGAACGCCGGCGAGACCAGGTTGGCCGCGACGTTGACGGAGAGCGTCGCCACCAGGACGGTGACCAGCGCGAAGAGCAGACCCACCGTGCTGTCGGTCTTGGCCGCGAGCTGCACCGGGTCCCAGATGGCCTCGCCGTAGACGGCCTGGGAGCCCGAGGTGACCATCACCGACAGGAACGCGAAGAGCGTCATGGTGGTCGGCAGACCGAGCGCCTGGCCCCGGGTCTGCGCCTTCTGGCTCTTGCCGTAGCGGGTGAAGTCGGGGATGTTCAGCGACAGCGTGGACCAGAAGCCGATCATGCCCATGAGGGCGGGGGCGAACAGCTTCCAGAAGTCCGCGCCCCAGCCGAGCTTGGAGGGCTGGTCGAACAGCGGGCCGAAGCCGCCCGCCTTGTCGCTCATCCACCACAGCATCACGAACGCGCCGACGAGTACGAAGGGCGCCGCCCAGTTCTCGAAGCGGCGGATGGTCTCCATGCCCCGGTAGATGATGACGACCTGCAGCGCCCAGAAGATCGCGAACGACAGCCACATGGTCCAGGCGTAGCCGCCGACCTTCGCCGCCTCCGTCCAGCCGGTGCCGATGAGCTTGCCGGCCAGGAAGTAGATGGCCTCGCCGCCGATCCAGGTCTGGATGCCGAACCAGCCGCACGCCACCAACGCCCGTACGACGGCGGGCAGGTTGGCGCCGCGGATGCCGAAGGAGGCCCGGGCGAAGACCGGGAAGGGTATGCCGTACTTGGGTCCGGCGTGCCCGGTGAGCAGCATCGGTATCAGCACGATGACGTTGGCCAGGGCGATGGTGAGCACCGCCTGCTTCCAGTCCATGCCGACGGCGATGAGCCCGGAGGCCAGGGTCCAGGAGGCCGTGTTGTGGGCCATGCCGACCCACAGCGCGGAGAAGTTGTAGGTGGTCCAGGTGCGCTTGTCCACCGGGACCGGCAGCAGGTCCTCGTTGGCGTAGGGGCCGGTCGGTGCGGGGGCGCCCGGGGCGATCTCCACCCGGCCGTCGGCGAGGGTGACTTGGGCGGTCGGCGGTGGGGCCGTGGGAGCGGTATCGGTCATGGGCCGGGCCAATCAGGGGAGGTGGGACGGGAAAGGCCGTGCGGTGGCGCCGATGGGGGGTGCGCTCCGGGTGCACCGGGGAGCGCCCTGGGCCCCCTTCCCGAGCCGCTGGGAAGGGGGAGTTCACAGGGTGTGAGGCGGTGGAGGTCAGCCGTTGACGGCCGGGATCACCCGGGATCCGTAGGCCTCGATCACGGCCTCCTGCGCGTCGTGCATGTCGTAGACGGCGAACTGGTCCACGCCGAGCGCGCGCAGCGCGTCCAGCTTCTCGATCTGCTTCTCGACCGGGCCGATCAGGCAGAACCGCTCGACGATCTCGTCGGGCACGAACTGGGCGTCGGGGTTCCCGCTGCGCCCGTGGTGGGAGTAGTCGTAGCCTTCGCGGGCCTTGATGTACTCGGTGAGTTCGTCGGGCACCTGGGCGGAGTGCTCGCCGTACTTGGACACGAGGTCGGCGACGTGGTTGCCGACCATGCCGCCGAACCAGCGGCACTGCTCACGCGCGTGGGCGAGCGCCTCCGGCGAGTCGTCCTCGGTGACGTACGCCGGGGCGGCCACGCAGATGGTCACCTCGGCGGGGTCCCGGCCGGCGACGACGGCCGCGTCCTTCACGGCCTTGACCATGTACTCGGTGAGGTAGAGGTCGGCCAGCTGGAGGATGAACCCGTCCGCCTCCTCGCCGGCCATCTTCAGGGCCTTGGGGCCGTACGCGGCCATCCACACAGGCAGTTCGGCGCCCTCACCGATCCACGGGAACCGCACCACGGTGCCGCCGCCGAGGTCGGCCTCCCGTCCGCTGCCGAGGTCCCTGATGACCTTCATGGCCTCGCTGATCCGGGCCAGGGTGTTGGGCTTGCGGCCGGCCACGCGCATCGCCGAGTCGCCGCGGCCGATGCCGCAGACCGTGCGGTTGCCGAACATGTCGTTGAGGGTGGCGAAGGTGGAGGCGGTGACCTCCCAGGTGCGGGTGCCCGGGTTGGTCACCATCGGGCCGACCTTCAGGGTCGTGGTGTTGGCGAGGATCTGGCTGTAGATCACGAACGGTTCCTGCCACAGCACGGCGGAGTCGAAGGTCCAGCCGTACGTGAAGCCGTTGCGTTCCGCCCGCTTCATCAGGCTGATCACCCGCGAGGCCGGCGGGTCGGCCTGCAGCACGAGTCCGAAGTCCATCTGCGCCACTCCTAGTTGAGGTACTGACAGGTGGATCGCGGGGTGTACACGCCGTGCCCGGCGTGCCCGGTGTACTCCCGCTCGGTGATGACGGGTTCGCCGCGCGAGAGGACCGTCTCGACCCGGCCGGTGGTGCGTTTGCCCTCGTACGCCGAGTAGTCGGCGTTCATGTGGTGCGTCTCGACGGACATGACCTGCTCGGCGTGCGGGTCGTAGATGACGACGTCGGCGTCGGCGCCCGGCGCGATGGTGCCCTTCTTCGGGTAGAGGCCGAACATCCGGGCCGGGGTCGCGCAGGCGATCTCGATCCAGCGGCGGCGCGAGATGTGCCCGTCGACGACCGCCTGGTGGAGGAGGTCCATACGGTTCTCCACGCCCGGCAGCCCGTTGGGGATCTTGGAGAAGTCACCGCGGCCCAGGTCCTTCTGCCCGGTGAAGCAGAAGGGGCAGTGGTCGGTGGAGACGACCTGGAGGTCGTTGGTGCGCAGCCCCCGCCACAGTGCGGCCTGGTGCTCCTTCGGCCTCAGCGGGGTGCTGCACACGTACTTCGCGCCCTCGAAGCCGGGCTCGGCGAGGTTGTCCGTGGAAAGGAACAGGTACTGCGGGCAGGTCTCGCCGAAGACGTTCAGCCCCTCGTCGCGGGCCCGGGCCAGCTCGGCGACCGCCTCCGTCGCCGAGACGTGCACGACGTACAGGGGCGCGCCCGCCACCTGCGCGAGTTTGATGGCGCGGTGGGTGGCCTCGGCTTCCAGCAGGGCCTTGCGGACCTCGCCGTGGTAGCGCGGGTCGGTCTCGCCCCGGGCGAGCGCCTGCTCGACCAGGACGTCGATCGCGATGCCGTTCTCGGCGTGCATCATGATCAGGCCGCCGTTCTCGGCGGAGCGCTGCATGGCGCGCAGGATCTGGCCGTCGTCGCTGTAGAAGACGCCCGGGTAGGCCATGAACTGCTTGAAGGAGGTGATGCCCTCCTCGACCAGGTGGTCCATCTCCTTGAGGGTGTGCTCGTTGACGTCGGAGACGATCATGTGGAAGCCGTAGTCGACCGCGCAGTTGCCGTCGGCCTTGGCGTGCCAGGCGTCGAGGCCCTCGCGCAGGCTGTGCCCGACGCTCTGCACGGCGAAGTCGATGATCGTCGTCGTGCCGCCCCAGGCGGCGGCGCGGGTGCCGGTCTCGAAGGTGTCGGAGGCGAAGGTCCCGCCGAAGGGCAGCTCCATGTGGGTGTGGGCGTCGACGCCGCCGGGGATGACGTACTTTCCGGTGGCGTCGATGATCCGGTCCGCGGTGAAGGCTTCTGCGGCGGGGGTGTGGGAGGTTGCGAGGGCGGCGATTCGGCCGTCCTCGATCAGGACGTCGGCGTGGATCTCGTCGGAGGCTGTGATGACGAGGCCGCCGCGGATGACTGTACGGCTGCTCATGTCGTGTCGCTCCTCACAGTCGGTACGTGCCGGTTGTGTGTGGCTGGGCGGGCAGTCCCCCGCGCCCCGATCGGGGCGCCTAGGGAGCCGTCAGTGGGCCGTACGCCCCCGGCGCCCGGTCCCGGTAGAACTGCCAGCGGTCGCGGACCTCGCGGAGTTTGGCCATGTCCAGGTCCCTCACCACCAGTTCGGGTTCCTTGTCGCTCGCCACCTCGCCGACGAACTGGGCCTCCGGGTCCACGAAGTACGACGTGCCGTAGAAGTCGTTTTCGCCGTACTCCTCGACGCCGACCCGGTTGATCGCGCCGACGAAGTACTCGTTGGCGACGGCCGCCGCCGGCTGCTCCAGCTGCCAGAGGTAGCCGGACAGGCCGCGGGAGGTGGCCGAGGGGTTGAAGACGATCTCGGCACCCGCGAGGCCGAGGGCGCGCCAGCCCTCCGGGAAGTGGCGGTCGTAGCAGATGTAGACGCCGACACGACCTGCCTTCGTGTCGAAGACGGGCCAGCCGCTGTTGCCCGGGCGGAAGTAGAACTTCTCCCAGAAGCCCCTGACCTGGGGGATGTGTGTCTTGCGGTACTTGCCGAGGTAGGAGCCGTCCGCGTCGATCACGGCGGCGGTGTTGTAGAGGACGCCGGGCTGCTCCTCCTCGTACATCGGCAGCACCAGGACGATGCCCAGCTCTTTCGCGAGGGCCTGGAAGCGGCGGACGATGGGGCCCTCGGGGATCTGCTCGGCGTACTCGTAGAAGGCCGGGTCCTGGACCTGGCAGAAGTACGGCCCGTAGAACAGCTCCTGGAAGCACAGGACTTGAGCGCCCTGCGCGGCCGCGTCGCGGGCCGCCTGCTCGTGGACCTGGATCATCGATTCCTTGTCGCCCGTCCAGGCGGTCTGGAAGACGGCGGCGCGGATCACTCGGCTCATCGGGACCTCCGGTCGCTCGGTGTGCCGTGAGCCTAGGGAGGGCGGAGGGCGTCTTTGAGTTGCAGCGTGTCACGTCCGAGGGCGTGCGGCGTGCCACCGTGTCACTCTTTCGTGGACCCATGTTTCACCGCCGTTTTCCCAGGTGGTCGCGTGTTTCACTGCTGTTGCGCGTCGTGCGCGAGGAGTGCGATGTGCACCGAGGCGGCCTGCTCGAAGTCGTCGAGGTCCACCCCGAGGCGGACCTGTATGGACTCCAGGCGGCGGTAGAGGGCCGGCCGGGAGACGTGGTGGAGCTGGGCCGTGCGGGACTTGTTGCGGCCGGTGGCGAGGTAGGTGCGCAGGACCGACAGCAGGTCCTCGTCGGTCTCGCGCAGCAGCCCGTCCAGCTCCCGCTCCGCGAACGACTGCACATGCGGATCGTCGCGCAGCAGCCGGATCAGACCCCGCAGGTGGACGTCCTTCAGACGGACGACCGGCGGGAGGTCGAGGACGGTGGAGGAGTCGGCGACGGCGTCCGCGACGTGCTGGGCCTCGCGCAGTCCGGTGGGTACGTCGTCCCAGGCGGCGCGGGGTTCGGCCGCTGCCACGACCGTGTGGTCCGGGCCGGTCTCGGTGCGCAGCCGGGTCGCGAAGTGCGCGGCGAGGGCGCCCGCGTCCTGGTCCCGGGGCAGGCTGAGCAGCACGGCGGTGGCACCGTCGGCGAGTTCGGCGACCAGCCCGGGCAGGCCCAGCAGCCGCAGGAGCCGTTCGAGCCGGGCCGGGTCGCCGTCGCGGACGACCAGCGGCACGAAGGTGCGCCGGTTCACCGGCAGCCCGGCAGCCCGGGCCCGGGGCAGCAGTTGCCGTGCCGGTACGACGCCGCTGACCAGGTCGGTCAGCAGGCTCTGCGCGGACTGCTCCTCCCAGGAGCAGGCGGCGCCTCCGGCGAGCATGCGGTGCAGGACGAGGGCCTCGGCGGCACGGTCGGCCAGCAGCCGTCCGGTGGCGGTGTCGCCGCGGTAGCCGCACAGCACGATCCGGCCCCATCGCTCCCCGCGCCCGCCCAGTTCGGTTCGGATCCAGCCGTCGCCCTCGGTGCCGCCGGCCTGCCGGGCGATGCGCTCCCAGTCGCGCAGCACGTCGTCCACCGCGGGCCGCTCCCCCGCCGTGCCGAGGACGCGGTGGGCCAGGTTGGTGACGACGACCGGGCAGGCGCTGTGCCGGGCGACCTCGTCGAGGAGGCGCTGCAGCGGGGCGCCGGCGGTGATGAGGGCGGTGAGCTCGGTGCGGACGGCCTCGGAGAGGCTGACGGCGGCGAACTTGCGCCGCACCAGCCGCGACTGGACCTCCTCGGTCAGTTCGGCGAAGGGGAACGGCCGGTGCAGGACGACCATCGGCAGTCCGCACCGCTCGGCCGCCCGGCGCATCACATCCGGCGCCGCGGGGAAGGCGCGGCCTAGTCCGAGGACGACGGCGGCGGCCTCCGCACGGTGCAGCGACCGGACGTACTCGGCCTGCTTGCCCTCGTCGCCGGCGAGCAGCACGCCGGTGGTGAGGACCATCTCGCCGCCGGTGAGCATCACTCCGACGTCGGCGGCCTCGGCGACGTGCACCCAGCGCACCGGCCGGTCGAGATGGCTCGCGCCGGCCACCACCTCGGGCTCCCCGGCGAGCACCCGCTCCAGGGTGAGGACCTGCCGCACCGACAGCGCGGGCTCCAGGGAATCCAGGGTGATGGTCATGACGCCGTTGTCCCTTGCTCAGTCCACTGCTACCGGATGCTCCTCAGAGCGTTCTCGAGGATCGCGGCGCCCTCCTCGGCCTCCGCGACGTTGAGGGACAGCGGCGGGGCGGCGCGCAGCGAACTGGTGTTGTGTCCGCCGCCCTTGCCGATCAGCAGGCCGCCCTCGCGGGCCGCCTCCTGGACGGCCGCGGCGGTCTGCGGGTCGGCCTCGTCGGTCCCCGGTTTCGTGATCTCGATGCCGATCATCAGCCCGCGTCCGCGTACCTCCCGTACGGCCGGAATCTGCGCGGCGACGGCCCGCAGCCGCTCGATCAGCAGGCCGCCGACGCGCCGGGCGTTGCCCTGGAGGTCGTGCTCCAGCAGGTAGTTGAGGTTGGCGAGGCCCGCCGCCATGGTGATCTGGGTGCCACCGAACGTGGAGATGCTGTTGGAGTCCAGGCAGTTCATGATCTCGGAGCGGGCGACGACCCCGCCGATGGACATGCCGTTGCCAATGCCCTTGGCGAAGGTCATGATGTCCGGCGGTCCGTTGCGCCCGTGGGCCTGCCAGCCCCAGAAGTGCTCGCCGGTGCGGCCCCAGCCGGTCTGCACCTCGTCGGCGATCCACAGGATGCCGCGCTCGTGCAGCACCTCGCGGAAGGCGGCGTACAGTCCGTCCGGCGGCGCCGTGAAGCCCCCGACGCCCTGGACGGGTTCGGCGATCAGCGCGGCCGGCGCGCGGGTGTGGCCGAGCAGGTCCTTGAGGTCCTCGACGCAGGCCGCGATGTAGGCGTCGTCGCCGAGGGAGGCGAACGGGCCGCGGGTGCGCACCCCGCCGTGGACGTACAGCGTCTGGAGCGGGGACAGCGAGGTCGGCGACCAGCCGCTGTTGCCGGTGATGCCGACGGCGCTGAAGGAGCGGCCGTGGTAGCTGTTGCGCATCGCGAGGATCGTGTTGCTGCGCCGGTACGCCGTGGCCAGCAGCAGGGCGGTGTCGTTGGCCTCGGTGCCGGACGTGGTGAAGAAGACCCGGGCGTCCGGGATCCCGCTCAACCGGGTGATGCGTTCGGCGAGTTCCACCATCGGGCGGTTGAGGTAGAGGGTCGAGGAGTGGATGATCCGCCCGGCCTGCTCGCTCACCGCCTTGGTCACCTCGGGCAGCGCGTGCGCCGTCATGGTGGTGAGGATGCCGCCGAAGAAGTCGAGGTACCGGTTGCCCTGGGCGTCCCAGACGTGGCGGCCCTCGCCGTGGGTGATCTCGAGGGGCTCCTCGTAGTAGAGGGCGAGCCAGTCGGGGAGCACGGCCCGGTGGCGGCCCAGGAGGTCGTTGGTCACGGCTGCACCAGCCCTTCGTAGGCGTCGGGGCGGCGGTCGCGGTAGAAGGCCCACGTCTGCCGTACCTCTTCGATGAGGTCGAGGTCGATGTCCCGGATCAGGAGCTCCTCCTCGCTGTCGCTGGCGACGTCCCCCACGAACTGCCCGCGCGGGTCGACGAAGTAGCTCGTGCCGTAGAAGTCGTTGTCGCCGTACTCCTCCTGCCCGACGCGGTTGATCGCGGCGATGTAGTACCCGTTGGCGACGGCGGCGGCGGGCTGCTCCAGGCGCCACAGGTGGGACGACAGGCTCCGGTGGGTCGCCGACGGGTTGTAGACCAGCTGGGCCCCGGACAGGCCGAGCTGCCGCCAGCCCTCCGGGAAGTGGCGGTCGTAGCAGATGTACACACCGACCCTGCCGACCACCGTGTCGAAGACGGGCCAGCCGAGGTTCCCGGGCTTGAAGTAGAACTTCTCGCGGAAGCCCTTGAGCTGAGGGATGTGGTGCTTGCGGTACTTGCCGAGGTAGGTGCCGTCGGCGTCGATCACGGCCGCGGTGTTGTAGTAGAAGCCGGGCTGCTCCGCCTCGAACACCGGCGCGACGATCACCATGCCGGTCTCGCGGGCGAGCGCCCTCATGCGTCGCACGGTCGGCCCGTCGGGGACGGACTCGGCCCAGCGGTAGTGCTCCGGCTCCTCGACCTGACAGAAGTAGGGGCTGTTGAAGACTTCCTGGAAACCGATGATCTTCGCGCCCCGGCGGGCCGCCTCGCGGGCGTGCTCCTCGTGTTTCGCCACCATGGACTCGGTGTCGCCGGTCCAGGTGGCCTGGACGAGGGCGGCACGTACGACGTTGGCCATGAGCTGCTCCTTCGACGCGACGTCTGCGCCTCTACGCCCGTAGAAGCGGGCCGTAGAGCCACGAACGTAAGCCTCTGGCACGGGGTTGCCAAGACCATCGTCGCCAACCCGCGGGGCATTGCGCGATTCGCACTCCTGTGGGTGAGTCGCCCGGGGCGCGACCTCGCCGGTCAGGTGGCGAATCCGGCGACCCGCAGGGCGTGCACGAGATCCCATCGGCGCTCGTCCGACACGCCCTGGGCGGCCTCCAGCAGGAGCGGCACGAGGCGCTGCGGATCGGGCTCGGCGCTGCGGGCAGCCTCCTCGGGGGTGCGGGCCCTGACGTACGCGTCGAGCAGGACGCGCACCTCGCGGTGGCGCCGCTCGGCGGTCAGGCCGAGGACGGCCTCTCCGACCTCGCCCGGGGGCCGTGCGACCCCCTGCCGCAGCATCTGCTGCCCGTCCCCCGCCCGCCCTGCCGCGACCAGCGCGTCGGCGGCGGCGACCAGGCGCCCGGCGGGCAGCGAGGCGGCCTCCCACAGCAGTGTCTGCCAGTCGGCGTCCAGCCCGGCGAGGCGCAGCCGCTCCGCGAGCATCGGAAACCGGCCGGGACCCTGCTGTCCAGACCCGTGATCGCGCCGAAGCGGGCCGTGGAGACGGGCAGCTTGGTGATGCCGTTGGTCTTCTTCGAGCGGAACGTCCAGCTCGCGTCGACGCGGGTGGAGGCCGCCGCGACCTTGACGCTGCGCTTGACCGACGTGGTCAGTTTGTACGCGGCGTCACCTGCCGGGACCTTGAACTGCTTGTCGCCGAACAGCGGGTCGTCGTTGCTGCCGACCTTGGTGCCGTTGCGGTACAGCGTCGTGTCGACCGCGGAGAACTTCGAGTAGCCCACGTTGCCCTTGCCGTCGGCGAACAGCGGCAGGGAACCGTAGATCTGGTCGCCCTCGCGGACGACACCGAAGTCGCCGGTCAGGCGCGGCCCGAAGACAGCGGTGTTGACGGTCTTCGCGTAGCTCTTGCCGGCGGCGAACGTATGCGTGCCCATGTCGTAGGCGGCCTCGTCGGTCGGGAAGCCGTCCGGGTCCACGCCGCCGTACTGGTCGAACTCGAGCTGCCACTTCACGCCGCCCTGCGCGGACAGGTGCAGGGTGCGCGTGCCGGGCAGGGTCTGCGAGAGGCCGATCGAGGAGGCGCCGCTGCTCCACGGCATCCAGCCCACCGCGTTGAGCGCGCCCTTCTTGCCGCTCGCCGCGGCGCCGAGACCGGCCTTCACCGTGGCGAGGTCGCTCGCCTTGTAGTGCTTGATGAATCCGGTGGCGAGCTGCTTGACCTTGCCGCCGGCGACGACGTCGTACTCCTCGTTGGCGCCCTTGGACCAGTGGCCGTCCCACTGCTGGGTCACCGAACCGTCGGTGATCTGCGGGCCGACGTGGGCGCTGCGGAAGCCGTCGTAGGAGTCGAGCCACCAGCCGAAGCCGTAGCTGGTGTCGTCGGTCTCCACCGTGTAGTCGGCCGAGGCGAACTCCGACTTGACGCCCGTGGCCGGGACGGTGATGTCCACCGGTTTGGCCTTGCGGGCGTCCAGCGTGACCGTCGTGTTCTTGGTGAGGTTCAGCTTGGGCTGGGCGAGCCAGTCGACGCCCTCGTACTTCTCCGGGTCGTCGCCCACGTAGATGTTCGTGTTGAGGACGTAGGTGCCCTTGGGGACACGGGTGGTGACGGTGCCGTCCTCGTCGTACGGCGAGACCCCCTTGCCCTCGCCCAGGCCGGCTATGCCGGTCAGGTCGGCGCTGTAGTTCTTCGCCGCCTTGCCGTCACGGTCGAGGAACTTCAGCGTCACGTCGTACGACTCGACCTCGCGCTGCACCGCCGCCGCCGTGCGGACACTCTGGCCGCCGCCCGTCGCCGTCACGTACGCCGAGTACGCGCCGTCGACCGTGCCGCCGAGCTTGGTGTTGACGGTGAACGGCACGGAGGCCTTGCCGCCGGCCGGGACCGTCACCGAGGTGGCGCCGAGCTTGAAGAAGCCGGACGGGACGGCCTGACCCTTGGGGTTGGTGGCCGTCGACGTCAGCTTCAGCGTGACGTCCTTCGTACCGAGGTTGCGGTACGTCAGCTCCTTGGTGACCGGCTTGTCGTCGGTGTGCGGCCACTGCTGCACTCCGAAGCTCACCGAGACCGGCTCGGCGATCACGGACTGCTTGATGGCCTTGTCCACCTGGATCCGGCCCGAACCCTGCTCGAACGGGGTGTACTTGCCACCCTTCGTGGAGCCGGTGAGGGCGCCCTTCAGCTCGGCGTACTTCCAGTCCGGGTGCTGCTGCTTGAGGATCGCCGCCGCGCCCGCGACGTGCGGGGTCGCCATCGACGTACCGGAGATCGTCATGTAGCCGGCCGGCTTCTCGCCGACCTCCTGGGCTATCTGGTTGCCCGGGGCCGAGGCCGCGGTGATGTCCACGCCGGGCGCGGTCACGTCGGGCTTGAGGGCGCCGTCCATGCCGGGGCCGCGGCTGGAGAAGTCGGCGAGCTTGTCCTTGTCGTCGACCGCGCCGACGGTCAGGGCCGCGGCGGCGCTGCCCGGGGAGCCGATGGTCTGCTCGCCGAAGTCGCCCTCGTTGCCGGCCGCGATGGCGAACAGGACGCCCTTCTCGTCGGACAGCTTGTTCACCGCTGCTTCCAGCGGGTCGATCGCGGGCGTGTCGCCGCCGCCCAGGCTCAGGTTGATGACGTCGGCGCCCTGCGCGGCCGCCCACTCCATGCCGGCGAGGATCTCGGAGTCGCTGCCGAAGCCGTCGTCGTCGAGGACCTTGCCGTTGAGGATCTTCGCGCCGGGCGCGACACCCTTGTACGTGCCGCCGGACTTCTTGCCGGTGCCGGCCGCGATGGAGGCGACGTGCGTGCCGTGGCCGACCTTGTCGGAGGCGTCGGGCGAGGTGGTGAAGTTCTTGGCGCCGACCACCTGGCCCTTGAGGTCGTCGTGGGTGGCGTCGATACCGGTGTCCAGGACGGCGATCTTGGTGCCCTTGCCGTCGTAACCGGCCGACCAGGCCTTGGGCGCGCCGATCTGCGGGACGGACTTGTCGAGGCTGGCCTTGCGGACGCCGTCGAGCCAGACGTGCGCGATGCCGGAGGCGGTCTTCTCGCCGTTGGTGACCGCGTCCCAGAGTTCGGGCGTGTCCTGCTGCGGCGTCTGCACCGCGTCCGCGTTCACGGACTTCAGCGCGTGGCTCAGGGTGCCGGCCTCGCGGACGTCGGCCTTGGTGGCGGCGGCGCTGCCCCGGTAGCCGACGATGACCTTCAGGCCCTTCTTCTGGGCCTTGCGGGTCGTGGACTTGTTGAGCTCGGTGACGTCGAAGAGCCGCTGGTCGAGCTTGCCCGTGGCGACCAGGCGGGCCGCGTCGGCCGGGATGACGAGGGTGTGGCCGTCGACCTTGCGGATCTGGACGGGTACCTTCTCACGGCCCTTGGCGTGTTCCAGGCCGATGACGCGGCCCTTGGCGTCCAGGACGACGCGGTCGCCGGTGATGAGTGTGATGCGGTGCTTGGCGGTAAGGGACGCCGGCTTGGCGGACGTTGCCGCCTGCTCGCCGTTGGCCGACGCCGGGCTGGTCATACCCGCCGCCAGGGCCACGGCCGCCGCTGTGGCGACGGTGGCCGCGTACGCCCTTTTCACTTGTCTGCGCAAGTTTCCCCCTTGCAGAAGAACCGGGTGAATTCCCCGTTCACCCGGCCGGGGGTGGTCTCGTACGCATGCCCGTACGCCCCCCGGAATACGCAGTATGCCGAGGGGTGATCAGGCGCTCAATAGACGAGAGGACGGTAAGAATTCCGTCGGCCGTCTGTTACACGGCCGACGGAACTCCGTTACAGGGCCTGGTAGTTACGCACGCGCGTTCTCCTTGACAGAGATCCGGCCCTTGCGGATCGTCGCCACACGCGGAGCCTTCTTCGCTATCGCCGAGTCGTGGGTGACCATCACGAAGGTGAGGCCGAGTTCCTCCCACATGCGTTCGAGTACGTCCATGATCTCGTCGCGCATCGATTCGTCGAGATTACCGGTGGGTTCGTCGGCAAGGAGTACCTTCGGCTGTTTCACCAGGGCCCGGGCGATGGCGGCAAGCTAGGGACGGTCTGTGATGAGGGCTTGAGCCCCGCATAAGAGCTGGATGAGAAGAGACGCCCCCCGGCGGCCTTTCGTCAGTGGAGCCGGCGAATCGTCAGACCGCGGAACCGGCCTTCCAGTCGGCCCAGCTCATGTTCCAGCCGTTGAGGCCGTTGTCCGGCGCGACCGTCTTGTCGCCGGTGTTCTCGACGACCACCACGTCGCCGATCATCGAGTTGTTGAAGAGCCACGCACCCGGCGTGTTCGGGTCGTTGGCGCCCTTGGCGTCCTGCAGACCGACACAGCCGTGGCTGGTGTTCACGTTGCCGAAGATGGACTTCGCGCCCCAGTAGTTGCCGTGGATGAACGTGCCCGAGCTGGAGAGGCGGATGGCGTGCGGCACGTCCTTGATGTCGTACTCGCCCTTGCCGTCGTCGTCCGTGAAGCCCACGGTCGCGCCGTTCATGCGCGTCTCCTTGAACTTCTCGGACATCACCATGATGCCCTCGTAGGTCTTGTTCTCGGGCGAGCCGGCGGAGATCGGGATCGTGCGGACGACCTTGCCGTCCTGCGTGATCTTCATCTTCTTGGTCTTCGCGTCGACGTACGAGACCTGGTTGCGGCCGATCTTGAAGGTGACCGTCTTCTGCTGGACGCCGAAGACGCCCTTGGCTCCCTCGACGCCGTCGAGCGCGAGCTTCAGCGTGACGGTGGAGCCTTCCTTCCAGTAGTCCTCGGGCCGGCAGTCCATGCGGTTGGCGTTGAACCAGTGGCAGGCGACTTCCTGGCCACCGGTCGTGCTGACCTTGATGCCCTTCTGGACCGCGGCCTTGTTGGTGATCGCCTTGTCGAAGTTGATCGAGACCGGCATGCCCACGCCCACCGTGGTGCCGTCGTCCGGCGTGAAATTGCCGATGAAGCTGTTGGCCGGGGAGACCGTGGTGAACGAGGCGTTCTCGTGGGCGACGCGACCGTCGGAGTCCTTCGCCTCGGCCGCCAGCTTGTAGGTGGTGGACCGCTCCAGCTGGGTGGTGGGCTTCCAGCTGGTCTTGTCGGCGGATATCTGGCCGCTGACCTCGGTGCCCTCCGACGTCGTCATCTTCACGTCCGTGAGGGTGCCCTTGCTCACGGTGACGGCGGCGGAGTTGTTGATGGAGGCGTTGTCCGAGCCGTCCTCGGGCGTGATCTTGATCTGGGCCTCGGAGGTCTTCTTCGCCGCCGCCTCGTCGACCTTCGACTGGGAGCTGTCGCCTCCGTCGCCCCCGGAGGCACTGTCGTCGCCTCCGGAACACGCCGAGAGCATCAGCACTCCGCCGAGCAGTGCGGACGCGACCGTCAGGCCCTTGCGCCGCTTACTGACCGTCATCACACGCTTCTCCATCGTCGCCGATTTCCCCAAAACCCCGAGTGTCCCCGTCAAAAGACCTGAGTGCCCCCGGCGGGACCCGTGAGTCCTCGCCCGGACCCGGTGAGTCCTCGCCCGGACTCGTGAGTCCCCATCCGGAACTTTCAACGCTACGACCGGCTCCTCCGGTTCCCCAGGTCGCGCAGGTGTGGGAATCACCACGTCCGTGACGGACGGGGCCGGTCGTTGCAGGTGCGGTCGGTGCGCCGCTTGAGACGCGAAGACCCCGGGCGGCGGTTGCCGCCCGGGGTCACGAGTCCCGGACAGCTCAGCCGTCGCTGTCGGCGCCATCATCCTCGTCGAGGTCCCAGTCCGGCGAATCGGGGTCGTAGTCAATCCGTTCACTGCTCCAGGAGGCCTGCTGGAGCTCGATCCCCGGCACCTGGCTGACCAGGTCGAACGGGTCCACGAGGTACGCGAGGGCCTCCGCGGTGTCTTCCGTCACAGCGCCCTCGGCGTGGGCCCGTTCCGCCGCCGGCATCTCTGCCTCGTCGGCGATCCGGCGCAGCGCGGACTTGGTGACCGCGTCCGCGTCGTCGACTTCGAGAACGAGTTCCACCCGAAGCCGTACAAAACGTGATGTCTCTGGAGTGCTCATGGCGGGAGCGTACGTCGAGGCCCTCCCGTGACTTTCCCGTGACCCGCGACTTTCACTAACATCGCCCCACACGGCCAATTCGCCGACGTCACAAGGGGATCGATATTCCGTGTCATCCGCTCGCCGCCCGTTGCTGACCGCCACCGCCGCGGCGTCCCTGCTGGGCGCCCTGTGGTTCGTCCCGTCCGCGAACGCGACGTCGGCCTCCCCGGTGAGAGACGCGGTCTCGACGAGCCCGTCGCCGCAGGTCACGGAGCAGGCCCGGATCGCGGCCACGACCGCGGACGCCTCCGTCACCGGCACCCGTCTCGCCGACACCGGCAGCTTCGACAGCACGCCGTACGTGATCGGCGGGACCTTCTGCCTCACGCTCGGCGCGGGATTCGTCGCGTACTCGGTGCGCCGGGAACGGCTCGGTTTCTGACGGTCGTTGACGCGGGGCCCCGCGGGACGGCGGGGCCCCTGCCGCCCTACTGGAGCGGCCCGGTGACCTTCTCGACCGCGGCCAGCAACCGCCCGTCACGCACGAACGCGTCCGCCGCGGCGAGGTCGGGCGCGAGGAACCGGTCCGGACCGGGCCCCTGGACTCCCGCCTCCCGTACCGCGTCGATAACCGCCTGCGAGGCGGGCGCCGGGGTGAGACCCTCGCGCAACTCCACCGCGCGCGTGGCGGCGTAGAGCTCGATGGCGATCACACGGGTGAGGTTGTCGACGGCCGTGCGCAGCTTGCGCGCCGCCGACCAGCCCATCGAGACGTGGTCCTCCTGCATGGCGGACGACGGGATCGAGTCGGCGGACGCCGGTACGGCGAGCCGCTTCAGCTCGCTCACCAGCGCGGCCTGCGTGTACTGAGCGATCATCAGGCCCGAGTCCACACCGGCGTCGTCGGCGAGGAACGGCGGCAGGCCGTGGCTGCGGTTCTTGTCGAGCAGCCGGTCGGTGCGCCGCTCGGCGATGGAGCCGAGGTCGGCGGCGGCGATGGCGAGGAAGTCCAGGACGTAGGCGACGGGCGCCCCGTGGAAGTTGCCGTTGGACTCCACGCGCCCGTCGGGCAGGACGACGGGGTTGTCCACGGCGGCCGCCAGCTCGCGGTCGGCGACCAGCCGGGCGTGGGTCATGGTGTCCCGCCCGGCGCCGGCGACCTGCGGGGCGCAGCGCACCGAGTAGGCGTCCTGGACGCGCGGGGCATCGTCCTGGTGGTGCCCGGTCAGGCCCGACCCCTTCAGCACGGCCTGCATGTTGGCGGCGCTGGCGGCCTGCCCCGGGTGGGGCCGGATGGCGTGCAGTTCGGGGGCGAGGACCTTGTCGGTGCCGAGCAGGCCCTCAAGGGACAGGGCGGCGGTGACGTCGGCGGACCGGTAGAGCGTCTCCAGGTCGGCCAGGGCCATCACCAGCATGCCGAGCATGCCGTCGGTGCCGTTGAGGAGGGCGAGGCCCTCCTTCTCGCGCAGTTCGACCGGCTGGATGCCGTGCGCGGCGAGGAGTTCCGCGGCCGGGCGTACGACACCGTCGGGGCCCTCGGCGTCGCCCTCGCCCATGAGCGCCAGCGCGCAGTGGGACAGCGGCGCGAGGTCGCCGGAGCAGCCGAGGGAGCCGTACTCGTGCACGACCGGGGTGATTCCGGCGTTGAGGAGGTCGGCCATGGTCTGCGCGACCTCGGGCCGGACGCCGGTGCGCCCGGAGCAGACGGTCTTCAGCCGCAGGAACATCAGCGCGCGGACGACTTCCCGCTCCACGGCCGGGCCCATCCCGGCGGCGTGCGAGCGGACGATGTTGCGCTGCAGCTGCGCGCGCAGTTCCGGGCTGATGTGCCGGGTCGCCAGGGCACCGAAGCCGGTGCTCACGCCGTACACGGGGTCCGGCTTGGCCGCCAGCGCTTCCACGATCTCGCGGGCCGCGGCGAGGGCGGCCACGGCCTCCTCGGAGAGCTCGACGCGGGCGCCGCCGCGCGCCACGGCGAGCACGTCGGACGCCGTCACCCCGGACGTCCCCACCACCACAGTGTGCATATCCATATTCAGGAGCGTACGCAGTGAATTCGATGATGTCACCACTGGGGGCGGCGTTCACCCCTTACCGAATACGTCACACGCCGCCGGTTACCGGTCACACCGCCAGGACCGGGGTCAGGGCGCGTGCCGGCCGCGGAACCGCCGACGCTCTCCGCCCTCCTCTCGGGACGGCTCGTCCGCCAGCCGCACGACGGGATCGTCGGGCCCGGCCCGTCCGGCCACCACCGGCCTGCTCGCCCGCTCGGCCTTGGCCCGGTACTGGGCGGCGTCGGCGAGCCGGAACAGCCGCCGGGCGGAGCGCACCGGCCCGATCGGGTCCTCGGTGGAGGCGACCCCGCAGGCCACCCCGTCCCCGAGCTCCAACTCGGCGGCCCTGCGGCACAGTTCATGGGCCGCCTTCACGACCTGGTCGGCGGGCGGCCCGACCGCGAGCAGACAGAACTCGTCCCCGCCGAGCCGCGCGGCCAGCGCCCCCGGCAGCATGGCCCCGCACAGCGACAGCACCGACCCGAACCGCTCCAGGAGCCGGTCCCCGGCGGCGTGCCCATGGGTGTCGTTGACCCGCTTGAGCCCGTTCAGATCGCAGACGACGAGACTCACGACGGCGTCGTCCCGGCGGTGCCGCTCGATCGCCCGCTCCAGGCGCACGTCCACGGCGCGACGGTTCGCCAGCCCGGTGAGGGAGTCCGTGAAGGCGAGCCGCCGGGCCTCCTCCAGGCGCTCGGTCTGAGCGATGCCGGCGGCCACGACGGAGGCCAGGACCGTGGCGAAGTCGGCGTCGCCGCGTCCGAAGACGGTCTCACCGGCCGGGCGGGCGACATACAGCTCGCCCCAGGCCCGCCCGTGCAGCACGATGGGCGCGACGACGCAGCAGCCTCGGCCCCGGCGGCGCAGGGCGGCGACCCGCTGATGGCAGTACCCGGGCTCCCGGCCGGCGGCGGGCCCCTCGGCGGTCTCCACCCACGCGTCGGGCTCCCCGCCTCCGGCCCACTGCTCGTGCAGGAACTCGGTGATCTCCGCGAACTGGTGCACCGGGTAGGCCTCGTCCTCGGGGAACTCCTCCTCGCCCTCGGCCAGCTCACCGACGTTCACGAGGACCCTCAGCCGCCCGAGCTCGCGCTCCCAGACCGACAGCGCGGCGAAACTCCCACCCAGCGCACGGCACGCCCCGGTGGCCGCGGCACGCCACGCCTCACGCGACCCGTGCGCGGCCGCCATCCCCTGAGCCAACGCGACGACGGCCGCCAGCCGTCTGTCCTCACCCATCACTCCAGGCTAGGGAGTTTCCAGCCAGACTGACCTGTTTACGACGCGAACGGGGACGGATGTTGTCACCGGGGTGCGCTCCGGCCGCTACTCCCCCGGCCACTGCGGCTTGCGCCGCTCGTTGAAGGCCGCGACGCCCTCCGCCCGGTCCCCGGAGAACGCCGTGGCCCGCCATGCCGCGTCCTCAACCTCCAGCCCGGCCCGCAGATCCAGCCCCTGCCCGAGCCGCAGCGCCCGCTTCGCGGCCCGCAGCCCGACCGGGGAGTTCCCGGCGATCCGCCCCGCCAGCACCAACGCCTCCTCCCGGTCCCGCCCCTCCTCCACCAACTGATCGACCAGCCCCAACTCGCGCGCCTCCACGGCCTCCACCCGCCGCGCCGAGAAGATCAGCTCGGCCGCCCGGGCCGCCCCGACCCGCCGCGGCAGCAACTGTGTCCCCCCGCCCCCGGGGATCACCCCGACCGACACCTCCGGCAGCCCCACGATCGCAGTCCGGTCCGCCACGATCACGTCGCAGGCCAGCGCCAGCTCGAATCCGCCTCCGAGCGCGAACCCGTGCACCGCCGCCACCGTCGGCACCGGCAGCTCCAGCACCCCGGTGTACGCCCCCCGCGTCACCGGCCGCTGCCGCAGCAGATCCGCGTCACTGAAGGAGTTCCGCTCCTTCAGATCGGCCCCGACGCAGAACGCCCGCTCATGCGTCGAGGTCAGGACGACCGCCCGGACGTCCCGGTCCTCCCCCAGGGCCGCACACGCCCCGGCGACGGACCGGGCCATCTCCGTCGACACGGCGTTCATGGCCTTGGGCCGGTCGAGGACGAGCTCCGCGACATGCCCCTGCTCATGCCGCCGCACCAGCACGAACTCCCCGAACCGTTCCTCACTCATGACACCCTCCGGTTAACGCGGGTTAACAAGGTCGACGCTCAGATCATCGCAGCCGCACCCCACCCGCGAAAGGGCGGACGGGTCCGGTTCCCCCACCACCCCCCGCCCACCCGTTCGAGTGACATCACCCCAACTCCGATCCAACCGCCCATGGGAGCGCATAGCGTGCGTCCCCCACGGCGCACAGGGGACGCGAGTGCATCAGGGAGGGACCGTTTCGGGGAGGACCGTGATGACGACGCACACGACGGCGAAGCCGCGAGGGGACACCAGGGCCGCCACGGCACCCCTCCGGCGTGAGCTGTCCGCACCCCGCGAGCCGGACCCCGCCGAGGCCGCTCCCTTCCACCCCCGCGCCCGGGGCCGCCACCGCAAGCCCCGCCCCCGCAAGCCCCGCCACCGCAAGGTCCTGCTCGCCGCCGGCGGCCTCGCCCTCGCCGCGGGCGCCGTGAGCCTGCTGCGTCTGCCCCCCGGCCCCGGCACCGTCGAGGCCGAGCCCCGCCCGGACCCGGTCACCACCGCCACGGACGACGCCACCCAGACCGCCGCGACCTTCCCGGCAGCCCCCGAGGCGAGCCCCTCGTCACCCACGGCCCTGGGCGGCCTGCCCCCGTCGCCCGTCACCAAGGGCGCGCGGCCGTCCCCGTCCGCCACGACCGGAACCCCGGTGGCCGCCACGGCCGCCGATCCGGCGTCCACGACCATCCCCGACACGCCGAACACCCCCGCCCCGGCGCCCACGGCCTCAGGGGGCGGCGGCGCCCCGCGTCCGGCCCCGGCCCCGACCGCACCTTTGAGCCGGACCGCACCGGCCCCGGCACCCACGGCCGATGAACCGAAGAAGCCGCACGACCCGGGCCTGTGCGTGCCGGTGATCGGCCTGTGCGTGGACTCGCCGGCCGGCCGCCGTTGACAGCCCACCGGCGAAGGGCCGGGGCACGACGCCCCGCGGAGGACCGTCTACGGCGTCGTGTCCCGCCGCGTGAGCAGCCACGGCTCCACGACACCCAGTCCACGCACCGGCCGCTGCCACATCGGCTGCAGCCCGAACCGGTACACCGGGGGCTCCTCGCCCTCCTTCTCCGCCGCCGCGGCCTCCTCGGCCGCCTCCGCCTCCGAGGCCGGAGCGTCCTGCGTACGGATCAGCTCCTCGGCGAAGGCGGTGTCGACGAGCATGGCGTCCTTCGGAGCTATCGAGGTGAGCCGGGAGGCCAGGTTCACGGTCGTACCGAACACATCCCCCATACGGGTGGTCACCGTGCCGAACGCCATGCCGACCCGCAGCTCCGGCATCGTCTCGTCGTGCGCCATGGTCTCGATCAGCCGCAGGGCGATCTCGGCGGCCGTGCCCGCGTCGTCGGCGGCGTAGAGCACCTCGTCTCCGAGGGTCTTGATCAGCCGCCCGCCGTTCGCGGCCACCAGGTCGGCGGCCGTCGTCTCGA
This sequence comes from Streptomyces sp. NPDC006265, assembly GCF_040613555.1. Classification (NCBI taxonomy): domain Bacteria; kingdom Bacillati; phylum Actinomycetota; class Actinomycetes; order Kitasatosporales; family Streptomycetaceae; genus Streptomyces; species Streptomyces sp. NPDC006265. Next base: position 18,543 of record NZ_JBEXSH010000005.1, on the reverse strand, counting down.
AGGCCTCGACGAGCTCGCCGAGCTCCTCCTCCTCCATGCGGCGCGTCAGCCGCGTGAACCCGACCAGGTCGGCGAAGCCGACGGCGAGGCGCCGGTCGACCATCTCCTCGTCGTCGGCCGCCTGCACGACCCGCCCGGCCGAGGCGGCGAGCTGCCGGCGCCAGACGTAGACCAGGAACTCCTCCAGCTCGGGCAGGAGCAGCTCGACGATCGGATACGTGACCTCGGTGCGGGTCATGCCCGGCTCGGGCGGCTCGGTCAGCCCCTCCAGGAAGGAGTCGATCTGCCACTCGGCGAGCCGTGCGGTGGTCTGCCCGGTGGATCGGGCCACCTGTACGGCCATCGCCTCGCTCAGCAGGCCCGCCTCGACCAGACCGGCGAGGCGCCGCAGGGCGAGGACGTCGGCCTCCGTGAGGGCCTTGGCCTGACCGATGTCGGCGAAACCCATGGCACGCCAGAAGCGGGAGGCCAGTTCCATGGAGACGCCGGCGCTGCGGGCCGCCTGAAACGGGGTGTAGCGGCGCTCGGCGCCCAGGATGAGCCCTTCGAGGCGCAGGGCGAGCGGATCCTCGCCGGAGTCGGCGCCCTGCGCGTCCTCGCCGGAACCCGAGTCGTCGACGGTCACGCGTGTTGCCCTTCCGATCTGTCACGGTCATGTATCGACCGGCCTCAACTCTACGGCAGGTGTGCGCCAGCTCACTCCGTCAGGTTGAGCCGGAGGTGAGGCGCCCGGGATTGTCCGGTGCTCGGCATTGGTGGCGGGCCCCTCTGGGGGCCGCCGCCCCCCAGGCCCCCGCCTTCGGCCTGAACGGCCTCGTCCTCAATCGCCGGACGGGCTGGAGGCACCTGGCCCGCGTCCGGCCTCAGCTCACGCCGGCCTCAGGTGCACGATGTCCCCGGCCCCGACCGGCTCCTGCACCCCCTTCTCCGTCGCCAGCACCAATCGCCCGTCTCCGTCCACAGCCACCGCTTCCCCCACGACCGACCGATCCCCCGGCAGCTCCGCCCGCACCACCCGCCCGAGCGTCGCGCAACCGGCCGCATACGCCTCCTGCAACCCGCTCGGCCCCGGGTCGCCCCCGGCCTCGCGCCACGTGCCGTACCACTCCTCCAGCGAGCGCAGCACCCCCCGCAGCAGCGGGTCACGGTCCGTGCTCACCGCCCCGGCCAGCCCCAGCGACCCCGCCGTCGGCACGGGCAGCTCGTCGTCCTTCAGGGAGACGTTGATGCCGACCCCGATGACGACCCCGTCGTCGCCGGCCCGCTCGGCCAGGATCCCGCCGGCCTTGCGTTCCGCTCCCCCGACCGTGACCAGCAGATCGTTCGGCCACTTCAGCGCCGTGTCCACGCCCGCCGCCCGTGACAGCCCCGTCGCCACCGCGACCCCCGTGAGCAGCGGCAGCCAGCCCCACCGGGCCACCGGCACCTCGCTCGGCGCGAGCAGGACGGAGAAGAAGAGGCCGGAGCGGGGCGGCGCCGTCCACTGGCGGTCGAGTCGGCCGCGGCCCGCCGTCTGTTCCTCGGCGACCAGCACCGCGCCCTCGGTCACCTCGCCCTTCGCCGCCCGGGCCACCAGATCGGAGTTCGTGGAGCCGGTGCGCTGCACCACGTCCACCTCCGACCACAGCCCTCCCTGCCGTACCAGACCCCGGCGCAGCGCGGTGACGTTGAGGGGCGGGCGGTCCAGGTCCGACCACCGGCTTCCGTTCGGCTCTGATGCATCTCGCGGCGTCATGCAAGCCACCCTAGGTGTGGCAAACGCCGCACTGCCGATGTGGAGGCACCCCACTACTCTACGGATGAGTAACCGTCCCCCCTTTTGAGCAGGCAGGGAGCCGCATCCCGATGTCCGAGCCGGAAGAGCAGCAGCAGCCCGACATTCACACGACCGCGGGCAAGCTCGCGGATCTGGAGCGACGCATCGAGGAAGCGACACACGCCGGCTCCGCTCGTGCCGTCGAGAAGCAGCACGCCAAGGGCAAACTGACGGCCCGTGAGCGAATCGAGCTCCTGCTCGACGAGGGCTCCTTCGTCGAACTCGACGAGTTCGCCCGGCACCGCTCCACCAACTTCGGCCTCGACAAGAACCGCCCGTACGGCGACGGGGTCGTCACCGGGTACGGCACCGTCGACGGCCGCCCGGTCGCCGTGTTCTCGCAGGACTTCACCGTCTTCGGCGGGGCCCTCGGCGAGGTCTACGGCCAGAAGATCGTCAAGGTCATGGACTTCGCCCTGAAGACCGGCTGCCCGGTCATCGGGATCAACGACTCCGGAGGCGCCCGCATCCAGGAGGGTGTCGCGTCGCTCGGCGCGTACGGCGAGATCTTCCGCCGCAACACCCACGCCTCCGGCGTGATCCCGCAGATCAGCCTGGTCGTCGGACCGTGTGCGGGCGGCGCGGTGTACTCGCCGGCCATCACCGACTTCACGGTCATGGTCGACCAGACCTCGCACATGTTCATCACCGGCCCCGACGTCATCAAGACCGTCACCGGTGAGGACGTCGGCTTCGAGGAGCTGGGCGGCGCCCGGACCCACAACGCGACCTCCGGAGTCGCCCACCACATGGCCGGCGACGAGAAGGACGCCATCGAGTACATCAAGCAGCTGCTGTCGTATCTGCCGTCCAACAACCTCTCCGAGGCGCCGGCCTTCCCCGAGGAGGCCGACCTCGAGGTCGGCGACGAGGACCGCGAGCTGGATGTGATCGTCCCGGACAGCGCGAACCAGCCGTACGACATGCACGCGGTGATCGAACACGTCCTGGACGACGCCGAGTTCTTCGAGACGCAGCCGCTGTACGCGCCGAACATCGTGACCGGCTTCGGCCGGGTCGAGGGCCACCCGGTCGGCATCATCGCCAACCAGCCGACGCAGCTCGCCGGCTGCCTGGACATCAAGGCCAGCGAGAAGGCCGCCCGCTTCGTGCGCACCTGCGACGCCTTCAACGTCCCGGTGATCACGTTCGTCGACGTCCCCGGCTTCCTGCCCGGTGTCGGCCAGGAGCACGACGGCATCATCCGCCGCGGCGCCAAGCTGATCTACGCCTACGCCGAGGCGACCGTCCCGCTCATCACGATCATCACCCGCAAGGCCTTCGGCGGCGCCTACGACGTCATGGGCTCCAAGCACCTGGGCGCCGACCTCAACCTCGCCTGGCCCACCGCCCAGATCGCCGTCATGGGCGCCCAGGGCGCGGTCAACATCCTGCACCGCCGCACCATCGCGGAGGCCGAGGCGAACGGCGAGGATCTGGAGGCGGTCCGGGCGCGGCTGATCCGGGAGTACGAGGACGCCCTCCTCAACCCCTATGTCGCGGCGGAGCGCGGTTATGTCGACGCCGTGATCCGGCCGTCCGAGACCCGTCGGCACGTCGTGCGGGGTCTGCGTCAACTGCGTACGAAGCGGGAATCCCTGCCTCCGAAGAAGCACGGCAACATCCCCCTCTGACCCGCAGCGAGCCAAGGAGGCCCACATGACGATCAAGGTCGTACGGGGCAACCCGACCCCGGAGGAGCTGGCCGCCGCCCTGGCGGTGGTCAGGGCGCGCGCCGCGGCGGCGGCAGCCGCCCCGCCCGGCGCGCCGGTGTCCCGCGATTCCTGGTCCGATCCGTCCCGCATCGCGGCCCACCGCCTGCCCCAGCCGGGGCCGGCGGCGTGGGGCCGGACCTACTGGCCGGGGTGAGATGTGGGGGGTGGGCCCGGCAAGTTGAGTACGCGTACTCAGGCGTCGGCCCACCCCCCGTCCGACCATGGAAGGCATGCTGTGGTCCGACCCCGAGAACGAGCCGCCCGAAGAACTGCGCGACATGCAGGACATGCTGCGGCGGCTGAGCGTTCTCCTGGCCCTGGCCATGGTGGTGGCGATGATCGTGATCGGAGTCAGGTGAGCCGGACCCGCCCGGGTGACTAACCTGACCGCATGACTGCTCAGCGCCGCAGGCGACTCGTCCTCGCCTCCCAGTCCCCCGCCCGGCTCGGACTGCTCCGCCAGACCGGCCTCACCCCCGAGGTGATCGTGAGCGGCGTCGACGAGGACGCCGTCACCGCCCCCACCCCCGCCGAGCTGGCGCTCGCCCTGGCCGAGGCGAAGGCCTCCGTCGTGGCGGCCCGGCCGGAGGTCAAGGGCGCGCTCGTGATCGGTTGCGACTCGGTGCTGGACCTGGACGGCCGGGCCCTCGGCAAGCCCGCGGACGCCGAGGAGGCCACCGCCCGCTGGAAGTCGATGCGCGGCCGGGCCGGCACCCTCCAGACCGGCCACTGCGTCTACGACACGCTCACCGGCCGCCATGTCTCCGCCACCGCCTCGACGGTCGTGCACTTCGGCGAGCCCACCGACGAGGAGATCGCCGCCTACGTCGCCTCCGGCGAACCCCTCTACGTCGCCGGGGCGTTCACCCTGGACGGCCGCTCGGCCCCGTTCATCGACGGCATCGACGGTGACCACGGCAACGTGATCGGCATCAGCCTGCCCCTCCTGCGGCGGCTCCTCGCCGAACTGGGCGTGGGCATCACGGAGTTGTGGACGCCGACGGAGAAGTGACCGGGGACCCGTCGCCGCCCTTGCCGCCCTCGGGCGCGGCGTCGGCGGGCTCGGCCGGACGGTCGTACGTCATCAGCAGCAGCACGATCAGCGCGAGGACCAGCACCATGAACAGGAACGCGGTCCAGCCGACGAGGCCCCAGGTGAACGCGCCCAGCAGCCCGTGCACGACGGCCGCGCTGATCAGCAGCACGCGGCCGAAGCCCGCCGGGGGCCGGTCCCGCAGCGCCACCAGCAGGGCGACCAGGCCGCACAGGGCGAAGTAGAGACCGAAGGCGACCCCGCCGATCTTCGACGACACCGACATCATGTGCGGGTCCAGCCCGGCGAGCGACATGTCCTGCCGGTCGACGACGACCCCCAGGAACCAGTTGAGCGCCGCGAGACCGAACGCCTCGGCGAACAGCACCACCGCCACGACCCACGCCACCGGCCTGCGTATCACCGGGCCCACCCTCTTCCCTCTGACGACACCCGCGAACGCTACTAACCGGTAAACCGGGGGACAAGGGTCCGGCGGCGGGCAAAGAATCATTGGGCCATTCGTAGGGACTCAACAAAGAAACAGAGTGGCCCGCAGCACGTGATGACAGAGACCTTGGCCACAGGAGAGGGCTAGGGTTTCCCGGAGGAGTACTGCGTACCGCGGTGCGACAAGGGATTTCGCGGGTCGAGCGAGCCTCGCATCACGCTCCGTGTGGGCAAGCTCACCACTGGGGACGGGTCGAAGTGTCGTGTCGGCAGTCCCTAAACTCGGCTTGTTTCAAGGAGGGAGCCTCAATCGTGCGCAAGGTGCTCATCGCCAACCGTGGCGAAATCGCTGTCCGCGTGGCCCGGGCCTGCCGGGATGCCGGTATCGCGAGCGTGGCCGTCTACGCCGACCCGGACCGGGACGCTCTGCATGTCCGCGCCGCGGATGAGGCGTTCGCCCTGGGCGGTGACACGCCGGGCACCAGCTACCTCGACATCGAGAAGGTGCTGGGCGCCGCCCGCGAGTCGGGCGCGGACGCGATCCATCCCGGCTACGGCTTCCTCTCCGAGAACGCCGAGTTCGCGCAGGCGGTCCTGGACGCGGGCCTGATCTGGATCGGGCCGCCGCCGCAGGCGATCCGCGACCTGGGCGACAAGGTCGCCGCCCGGCACATCGCGCAGCGCGCGGGTGCCCCGCTGGTGGCCGGTACGCCCGACCCGGTCTCCGGTGCGGACGAGGTCGTCGCGTTCGCCGAGGAGCACGGCCTGCCGATCGCGATCAAGGCCGCCTTCGGTGGTGGCGGTCGTGGTCTGAAGGTCGCCCGCACCCTCGAAGAGGTGCCGGAGCTGTACGACTCGGCGGTCCGTGAGGCCGTCGCCGCCTTCGGCCGCGGCGAGTGCTTCGTCGAGCGGTACCTGGACAAGCCCCGGCACGTGGAGACCCAGTGCCTGGCCGACCAGCACGGCAACGTGGTCGTCGTCTCCACGCGTGACTGCTCACTGCAGCGCCGCCACCAGAAGCTGGTGGAGGAGGCCCCGGCCCCCTTCCTGTCCGACGCGCAGGTGGAGGAGCTGTACTCCGCCTCCAAGGCGATCCTGAAGGAGGCCGGCTACGTCGGCGCCGGCACGGTCGAATTCCTCGTCGGCCTCGACGGCACGATCTCCTTCCTGGAGGTCAACACCCGTCTGCAGGTGGAGCACCCGGTCACCGAGGAGGTCGCCGGCATCGACCTCGTGCGCGAGATGTTCCGCATCGCCGACGGCGAGGAGCTCGGCTACGGCGACCCGGAGCTGCGCGGCCACTCCTTCGAGTTCCGCATCAACGGCGAGGACCCGGGCCGCAACTTCCTCCCGGCTCCCGGCACGGTCACGACGTTCGCCCCGCCGTCCGGCCCGGGTGTCCGTCTGGACGCGGGCGTGGAGTCCGGCTCGGTCATCGGCCCGGCGTGGGACTCCCTGCTGGCCAAGCTGATCGTCACCGGCCGCACCCGCAAGGAGGCGCTGCAGCGGGCCGCCCGTGCGCTGGAGGAGTTCCAGGTCGAGGGCATGGCCACCGCCATCCCGTTCCACCGTGCGGTGGTGAAGGACCCGGCGTTCGCGCCCGAGCTCACGGACTCGTCCGACCCGTTCACGGTGCACACCCGGTGGATCGAGACGGAGTTCGTCAACGAGATCAAGCCGTTCGTCGCGCCGGCCGATGCGGACGCGGACGAGGAGCCGGGCCGCGAGACGGTCGTCGTCGAGGTCGGCGGCAAGCGCCTCGAGGTCTCCCTGCCGTCGTCGCTGGGCATGTCCCTGGCCCGTACGGGCCTCGCGGCGGGCGCCAAGCCGAAGCGCCGCGCGGCGAAGAAGTCGGGCCCCGTCGCCTCCGGCGACACCCTCGCCTCCCCGATGCAGGGCACCATCGTCAAGGTGGCCGTCGAGGAGGGCCAGGAGGTCAAGGAGGGCGACCTGATCGTCGTCCTCGAGGCCATGAAGATGGAGCAGCCCCTCAACGCGCACCGGTCGGGCACGATCAAGGGTCTGAGCGCGGAGATCGGCGCGTCGGTGACGTCGGGCGCGGCGATCTGCGAGATCAAGGACTGACGCGGCTGAGCGAGGCACGGCACGCCCCCGGCGCGGCCCCGAGTCGGGGGCGCGTCGGGGGCGTCCGTCCTCGGAACGGCACGATGGGGTGCCACACCGACTGACCGTCCGCTGACGCGCCGACCGCTGCGGGCGGACACCCCCCGCCACGACCCCTTGCGTACGACGGCGGCTACGGGCCTGGCGTGGCTCGCCCCGGCGGCATAGCGGGACTACGACTGCGGGCCCGTCGTGGCTCTCCCGGCGTCACGACCTCATGACTGCGCGAGCGCCGGCGACTCGCCCAGCCGTCACAGGCCTATGGCTGCGGGCCCGTCGTAGGCGGACCCGCCCGGCCCCAGCGACAACGCCGGGTGCCCGACACGCCGACAGCGACAGAACTCCCCGCCGGTGGAACCCCCGAGGTCATCGCCGCCGCAGATCAGCCACCCGCGCCCGCTCCGCCCCGGGCCCCTGCTCACCCAGCATCGAGGCAGAGGCAGACCTCAACTGCCCCCCAGCCCCCGGCCCCTGCCGCCGAGGCCCGGGCAACGGCACATCCCGGCGCTGCTGGCGCACCGGAACGGCATCACCCCCCGGGCTCCCCGCCCCCGCTCCGGCAGAACCCCCCTGCCCCCCGGCGACAGCGATCTGCACACCCTGATCGGCAAGCGCCTGAAGCTCCGCGGCGGCACGGTCGTCATGCGCGGGCGGCTCGTCGGTGACGAGGCGCGTGATGAGATCCGTCGGCACGGTCTGGAACATGGTGTCGGTGCCGAGCTTCGTGTGGTCGGCGAGCACGACGACCTCCGCCGCGGCCTGCACCAACGCCCGGTCGACGGATGCCGACAGCATGTTGGACGTGGACAGCCCACGCTCGGCGGTCAATCCACTCCCGGACAGGAACGCCCGCGACACCCGCAGCCCGTGCAGAGACTGCTCCGCACCACTGCCGACCAGGGCGTAGTTCGAACCGCGGAGCGTACCGCCGGTCATCACCACCTCGACCCGGTTGGCATGGGCCAACGCCTGGGCCACCAGCAGCGAATTGGTGACGACGGTGAGCCCGGGCACCCGGGCGAGCCGGCGGGCCAGCTCCTGGGTCGTCGTACCCGCCCCGACCACGATCGCTTCCCCCTCTTCCACGAAATTCGCGGCGAGGTCGGCGATGGCGGTCTTCTCGGCGGTCGCGAGATGAGACTTCTGCGGAAAGCCGGACTCCCGCGTGAAACCGCCCGGCAGTACCGCACCGCCATGCCGGCGGTCGAGGAGTCCTTCTGCCTCCAGCGCGCGCACGTCCCGCCGTACGGTCACTTCGGAGGTCTGGACGACGCGGGCGAGCTCACGGAGCGACACGGCCCCGTTCGCTCGCACCATTTCGAGGATCAATTGGCGACGTTCTGCAGCGAACACGAAACTGACAGTAACGCCAGCGACCGTCTGCTTTCAGCAGTTTGCGCTGAATAGCAGAAGATGTTCGCACCGAGCAGCGGGAAGTGGTATAGGGCCTAGTCCCGCCGCCTATGCCGTACGAATGGTCGAACACTCCCCGCGACCAGGAAGGAATCGGTTTCGGCCTCAGCCGTCGCCGTTCTCCTTGCGGGTGTGCAACTGCCGTGCCACCTCGGCGATCGAGCCCGACAGCGAGGGATAGACGGTGAAGGCGTTCGCGATCTGTTCGACTGTCAGATTGTTGTCGACCGCGATCGAGATGGGGTGGATCAGTTCCGAGGCACGCGGCGAGACGACGACACCGCCCACCACGATGCCCGTGCCCGGCCGGCAGAAGAGCTTGACGAAGCCGTCGCGGATGCCCTGCATCTTCGCGCGCGGATTGCGCAGCAGCGGCAGCTTCATGACCCGGGCGTCGATCTTCCCGCCGTCGACGTCGGCCTGGGTGTAGCCGACGGTGGCGATCTCCGGGTCGGTGAAGACGTTCGACGAGACCGTCTTGAGGTTCAGCGGGGCCACGGCGTCGCCCAGGAAGTGGTACATGGCGATGCGGCCCTGCATGGCGGCCACGGAGGCGAGGGCGAACACGCCGGTCACGTCACCGGCGGCGTACACGCCCGGAGCGGTCGTGCGCGAGACCTTGTCGGTCCAGATGTGGCCGGACTCGCGCAGCCGGACACCGGCGTCCTCCAGGCCCATTCCCGCGCTGTTGGGCACGGCACCGACGGCCATGAGGCAGTGCGAGCCGGTGATGACCCGCCCGTCGGCGAGGGTCACCTCGACCCGGTCCCCGGCCCGCTTGGCGGACTGCGCCCGGGAACGCCCCATGACGTTCATCCCGCGCCGCCGGAAGACGTCCTCCAGCACGGCGGCCGCGTCCGGGTCCTCACCCGGCAGCACGCGGTCGCGCGACGACACGAGCGTCACCCTCGACCCGAGCGCCTGGTAGGCCCCGGCGAACTCGGCACCGGTCACACCGGATCCGACCACGATGAGCTCCTCGGGGAGCTCGTCGAGGTCGTACACCTGCGTCCAGTTCAGGATCCGCTCGCCGTCGGGCAGGGCGTCGGGCAGCTCACGGGGGTGCCCGCCGGTGGCGATGAGCACGGCGTCAGCCGTCAGGGTCTCTTCACTCCCGTCGGCGGTGCGCACCACGACCTTGCGCGACCCGTCGAGCGCCTGCATGCCCTCCAGCCGCCCGCGCCCGCGCATGACACGCGCCCCGGCACGCGTCACGGCGGCGGTGATGTCGTGCGACTGGGCGAGCGCGAGGCGCTTCACACGCCGGTTGACCTTCCCCAGGTCGACGCCCACGACCCGGGCGGCCTGCTCGATGTGCGGGGTGTCGTCGGCGACGATGATCCCCAGCTCCTCGTAGGAGGAGTCGAAGGTGGTCATCACCTCGGCCGTGGCGATCAGGGTCTTCGACGGCACGCAGTCGGTGAGCACCGACGCCCCGCCCAGACCGTCGCAGTCGACGACGGTCACCTCCGCGCCGAGTTGAGCAGCCACCAGGGCCGCTTCGTATCCGCCGGGTCCGCCACCGATGATCACGATCCGAGTCACGTACCCCATTGTCCCGCACCGCTCGGCGTGCCACCGCCCCGGGGCCCCGTCGATGCGCCTGTTGTTACGACAGTGACGCCGGGGCCGCCTGCCGTACCCTTCCCCCATGTCGCTCTACGCCGCGTACGCCGGCAACCTCGACGCGCGGCTGATGTCCCGCCGCGCCCCGCACTCGCCGCTGCGCGCCACCGGCTGGCTGAACGGATACCGGCTGACCTTCGGCGGCGAGCACATGGGCTGGGAGGGCGCATTGCCGACCATCGTCGAGGACCCGCTCTCGCAGGTCTTCGTCTCCCTCTACGACATCGCCCCGATGGACGAGGAGTCGCTCGACCGCTGGGAGGGCGTGGGCCTCGACATCTACCGTCGTACGCGCGTACGGGTCCACACCCTGGAGGGCGAGGACTCCGCCTGGGCCTTCGCCCTCAACGCGTACGAGGGCGGCCTGCCGTCCGCCCGCTACCTGGGCGAGATCGCCGACGCGGCGGAGTCGGCCGGCGCCCCCCACGACTACGTGATGGAGCTCCGCAAGCGCCCCTGCTGACGGCAGCCGGCGCGACACCCCTTCGTCGGAAACGACAAGACAACGATCGCCACCCCGTGAGCTCTGCCATCTACGCGCGTAGGCAATCACCGGCTACCCTCATCGGCGTGAACGCATCTCTTCTTCCGGACGACATCCAGGGCGACCCCCACGCGGCCGCCGACGCCGCCGCGGCCCGCCTGCGCGAACTGACGGGCGCCGAGACCCACGACGTCGCCCTCGTGATGGGCTCCGGCTGGGCCCCGGCCGTGGACGCGCTGGGCGCCCCCGAGGCCGAGTTCCAGGTCACCGAGCTCCCCGGTTTCCCGCCCCCGGCGGTGGAGGGCCACGGAGGCAAGATCCGCTCGTACGGGATCGGCAACAAGCGTGCCCTGGTCTTCCTGGGCCGTACGCACTACTACGAGGGCCGCGGGGTGGCAGCGGTCGCCCACGGCGTCCGCACCGCGGTCTCGGCCGGCTGCAAGACGGTCGTCCTCACCAACGGTTGCGGCGGCCTGCGCGAGGGCATGCGCCCCGGCCAGCCGGTCCTCATCAGCGACCACATCAACCTCACCGCCACCTCCCCCATCATCGGCGCGAACTTCGTCGACCTCACCGACCTGTACTCCCCGCGCCTGCGGGCCCTGTGCAAGGAGGTCGACGCCACGCTGGAGGAGGGCGTCTACGCCCAATTCCCCGGCCCGCACTACGAGACTCCGGCCGAGATCCGTATGGCCCGGGTCATCGGTGCGGACCTGGTGGGCATGTCGACGGTCCTCGAGGCGATCGCCGCGCGCGAGGCGGGCGCCGAGGTCCTGGGCATCTCCCTCGTCACCAACCTCGCCGCGGGCATGACGGGCGAGCCCCTGAACCACGAGGAGGTCCTCCAGGCCGGCCGGGACTCCGCGACCCGCATGGGCTCCCTGCTGACACAGGTCCTGGGCCGCCTGTAAGAAATTCGCGGCTGCGGGGGTTCGTCCGTCGGCTGCGGGTCCGCGGTGGCTGGTCGCGCAGCTCCCCGCGCCCCTGGGGGTTGCAGCCGCGGCCACCACAACAGCAAGGGGATGTGCCCGCACCCGCCGGACGACGCAAGGGGCCGTGTCGGGGGGTGCCCGTCCGCAGCGGTTGGCGCGTCAACGGACGGTTAGTCGGCATCCGACCCCATCGCGCCGTTCCGAGGACGGTGACCCCCCGGCGCGGCACCGACCGACCCACCCCCGACGGTCAGGCGAAACGGACGCGCACCCCCACCGGCGAGAAGGCGGACCACCCGCTCCACCGCCGGAGGCACCCGCAGCGATCATCGACAAGCGAGAGGCTGACACCGACCGTGCACGACGAACTCATCGCACAGGCCCAGGCGTGGCTCACCGAGGACCCCGACCCGGAAACCCGCACCGAGCTCGCCCGCCTCATCGACGCCGGGGACCACGCCGAACTCGCCGCCCGATTCAGCGGCACCCTCCAGTTCGGCACCGCCGGCCTCCGCGGCGAACTCGGCGCCGGCCCCATGCGCATGAACCGCTCGGTCGTCATCCGCGCCGCCGCCGGCCTGGCCGCGTACCTGAAGAAGCAGGGTTCCCCCGCGGGGGAAGGGGAGGCCGGCCTCGTCGTCATCGGCTACGACGCCCGCCACAAGTCCCACGACTTCGCCCAGGACACCGCCGCCGTCATGACCGGCGCCGGCCTGCGCGCGGCCGTCCTCCCCCGCCCCCTACCGACCCCCGTGCTCGCCTTCGCGACAAGGCACCTCGGCGCGGTCGCCGGCGTGGAGGTCACGGCCAGCCACAACCCGCCCCGCGACAACGGCTACAAGGTCTACCTCGGCGACGGGTCCCAGATCGTCCCCCCGGCGGACATCGACATCGCGGCGGAGATCGCCGCAGTCCCGTCCCTCAGCACGGTCCCGCGTCCCACCGAAGGCTGGGACACCCTGGACGACAGCGTCCTGGACGCCTACCTCGCCCGCACGGACGCCGTCCTGTCCGAGGGTTCCCCCCGCACGGCCCGTACGGTGTACACGGCGATGCACGGCGTCGGCAAGGACGTCCTCCTGGCCGCCTTCGCACGCGCCGGCTTCCCGGCACCGGTCCTCGTCGCGGAGCAGGCCGACCCCGACCCCGAGTTCCCGACCGTCGCGTTCCCCAACCCGGAGGAGCCCGGCGCGATGGACCTGTCCTTCGCGACGGCACGCGCACTCTCCGGCAAGGCCGCCCCGGACCTGATCATCGCGAACGACCCGGACGCGGACCGCTGCGCCGTCGCCGTACAGGTCGCCGCCGACGGCGCCGACTGGCGCATGCTGCGCGGCGACGAGGTCGGCGCCCTGCTCGCCGCCCATCTGGTCCGCCGCGGAGCGACCGGCACGTTCGCGGAGTCGATCGTCTCGTCGTCCCTCCTCGGCCGTATCGCCGAGAAGGCGGGCCTCCCGCACGTCGAGACCCTCACCGGCTTCAAGTGGATCGCCCGTGCCGAGGGCCTGCGATTCGGCTACGAGGAGGCCCTCGGCTACTGCGTGGACCCCGAGGGCGTACGCGACAAGGACGGCATCACGGCCGCGCTGCTGATCACGGAACTGGCGTCCCGGCTCAAGGAGGAGGGCCGCACCCTCCTCGACCTGCTGGACGACCTGGCGGTGGAGCACGGCCTGCACGCGACGGACCAGCTCTCGGTCCGCGTCGAGGACCTCTCCCTCATCGCGGCCGCGATGCGGCGCCTGCGCGAGCAGCCCCCGACGGAGCTGGCCGGCCTGCCGATCACCCGCACGGACGATCTCACCCGGGGCACGGCAGAACTCCCGCCCACGGACGGTCTGCGCTACACCCTCGACGGCGCCCGGGTGATCGTCCGCCCGAGCGGCACGGAGCCGAAGCTGAAGTGCTATCTCGAGGTCGTGATCCCGGTCGGGTCCCACAAGGACCTCCCGGCGGCCCGCGCGAAGGCGACGGCGCTGCTGGAGTCGATCAAGCGCGACCTGTCGACGGCGGCGGGCATCTGAGGCCAAGGCCCCGGACGGCCCGGGCCCCGGGTCCGGCACCACCGCCCCCTCCCCCCGCCGACGACTCAGGAGCTCTTCCGGGCGGCCTCACGCCGCTGCCGCTTGCCGAGAGGCGCCTGGGAGAGGTCCTCGGCGGTGGACCGGAGGTTCTTGTAGCCGTACCCGCGCTGCTCCAGCCACGCCCGCGCCGACTCCTCGGCCCGCTCGGTCGCCTCCAGGATGTCCTCCTCGGCCTCCCCGGAGTCGAGGAAGCGGAAGGTGAAGGCGGGCCGCACGGCCACGTCGTAGGTCAGGCTCCCCTCGGGCGTGAACGCGGCGCGCAGCACGTCGTGCTCAGCGGCCCGCTCCAGCAGCCCGGCCCGCTGCTCGGCGCTCAGCCCGTCGAAGACGCCCCGGACGGTGACACGGAAGGTACGGGTACTCATGCCCCGAACCTAGGCGCGGGGAGCGCACACCCTCCACCGCTTTTCCAGCCCGGGACGCGCCGCCGGAGCCTGACAGACCGGGCCGACACAACGGCTCAGGCCCTCAACCACCACCGCCGGAACCCGGTCAGTCCCTCGCCCCACGGCCGGCGAAGCCGTCAGCCCACCACCGGCAAAACCGGCCGAGCCCTCAGCCCACCCCGACGAAACCGGCCAAGCCCTCAGCCCACCACCACGAGAATCAGCACCAGCACCGCTCCCGCCACCGTCGGCGCCAGCACCTCGTAGGCCCACCGCACGGTGACCTCGCCCCGCGCCGACTCCGCCTGGTGTCGCGCCTCCTGCAGCCCGCGCAGCTCGTCCATGATCCGGTCGGTCTCGGCCCGCGCAGGCCCCTCGGAAACGGAATCCCCGCCGAAGGCCCCGTCCAGACCCGCCCGCATTCCGAGCGCGCTGCCGCGGCCCTCGTCCCGTCCCATCTCCCGCCGCGCCTGCGCCGTCGCCCGCATCTCGCGCCGCGCGGCCTTCTTGCGCGCACGCAGCGAGACGGGGACCGCCCACAGCTGGTACTTCGCACCGGACTCGGTGAGCACCTCGTTCGAGTAGGAGGAGCGCAGCGAGGCGACCTGCCCCCAAGGCACCACGACGAGGCGGAAGGGGTTGCGGATCCGCAGCCGGTCGTCGCCGGCGTACACGGCGGGCCGCAGGGTGAAGGCGGCGACCAGCGGCACGACCAGGAGCATCACGGCGAGCGCGAGCCACGGTGTGCGCCCCTCTCCGGAGATCACCGCGTCGACGCCGAGCCAGCCGGTGATGGCGAGCAGCAGCACGCCACCGGCGATGGCCGGGATCGACCGGTAGACCCGGTCCTTGGACTCGGGCTCCGGAGGCTGCGGCGCCGGCGAATGGGGTTCGGGGCTCGTCATGTCTCGATTCTGCCGGACCCGCCCCGCCCGGGACCTCCGCCCCCACCCCCAAGGCCGCCCTCACACCTCCGCCCCTCCCCAAGGCCCACTGCGGGCACCTTCGACCCCGTCGAAGAGAACCGGGGGCTGTACAGCCGCTACGCGCGTAGATATGCTCGTCTGGTGACCATGCCCAGTTCTGCACTCACCGCAGCTCACCCCCTCAAGGACGTCGCCTCGTCCGACAGCGCGCTGCGCCGCTTCCTCCACGGGCTCCCCGGCGTCGACGCGGTCGGACTCGAGGGCCGTGCTGCCTCTCTCGGCACGCGTTCGATCAAGACGACCGCGAAGGCGTACGCCATCGACCTCGCGATCTCGATGGTCGACCTGACGACGCTGGAAGGCGCGGACACCCCGGGCAAGGTCCGGGCGCTCGGCGCGAAGGCGGTCAAGCCCGATCCGACGGACCGTACGACGCCCGCCACGGCGGCGGTCTGCGTCTACCCCGACATGGTGGCCGTGGCCAAGGAGGCCGTCGCCGGTTCCGGCGTGAAGGTCGCCTCGGTGGCCACGGCGTTCCCGGCCGGCCGCGCCGCGCTCGACGTCAAGCTGGCCGACGTGAGCGACGCCGTCGCCGCCGGTGCCGACGAGATCGACATGGTCATCGACCGCGGGGCGTTCCTCTCGGGTCGATACTTGAAGGTGTACGACGAGATCACCGCCGTGAAGGAGGCCTGCGGGACCTCCGCGCGCCTGAAGGTCATCTTCGAGACGGGCGAGCTCTCGACGTACGACAACATCCGCCGCGCGAGCTGGCTCGGGATGCTGGCGGGCGCGGACTTCATCAAGACCTCCACCGGCAAGGTCGCCGTCAACGCGACCCCGGCGAACACGCTGCTCATGTTGGAGGCCGTCCGCGACTTCCGCGCCCAGACCGGCATCCAGGTCGGCGTGAAGCCGGCGGGCGGCATCCGCACCTCCAAGGACGCCATCAAGTTCCTCGTGCTGGTCAACGAGACGGCGGGCGAGGACTGGCTGGACAACCACTGGTTCCGCTTCGGCGCCTCGTCGTTGCTGAACGACCTGCTGATGCAGCGCCAGAAGCTGGCCACCGGCCGCTACTCCGGCCCCGACTACGTGACGGTGGACTGATCACCATGGCATCGGTATTCGAATACGCCCCGGCCCCCGAGTCGCGCGCGATCGCCGACATCGCGCCCTCCTACGGCCTGTTCATCGACGGCGAGTTCGTCGAGGCGGCGGACGGCAAGGTCTTCAAGACCGTCTCCCCGTCCACCGAGGAGGTCCTCTCCGAGATCGCCCAGGCCGGTTCCGAGGATGTCGACCGTGCGGTGAAGGCCGCACGCCGGGCCTTCGAGAAGTGGTCGGCGCTGCCGGGCACGGAGCGCGCGAAGTACCTCTTCCGGATCGCCCGCATCATCCAGGAGCGCTCCCGCGAGCTGGCCGTCCTCGAGACCCTCGACAACGGCAAGCCGATCAAGGAGACGCGCGACGCGGACCTGCCCCTGGTCGCCGCGCACTTCTTCTACTACGCGGGCTGGGCCGACAAGCTCGACCACGCCGGCTACGGGGCGAACCCGAGGCCCCTCGGCGTGGCGGGCCAGGTCATCCCCTGGAACTTCCCCCTGCTCATGCTGGCGTGGAAGATCGGCCCGGCCCTCGCGACGGGTAACACGGTCGTCCTGAAGCCCGCCGAGACCACCCCCCTCTCCGCTCTGTTCTTCGCGGACATCTGCCGCCAGGCGGGCCTGCCCAGGGGCGTCGTCAACATCCTCCCGGGCTACGGCGACGCCGGCGCCGCGCTGGTCGCCCACCCGGACGTGAACAAGGTCGCCTTCACCGGCTCCACGGCCGTCGGCAAGGAGATCGCCCGCACGGTCGCCGGGACCCGGAAGAAGGTCACGCTTGAACTGGGCGGCAAGGGCGCGAACATCGTCTTCGACGACGCCCCGATCGACCAGGCCGTCGAGGGCATCGTCAACGGCATCTTCTTCAACCAGGGCCAGGTCTGCTGCGCGGGCTCCCGCCTGCTGGTGCAGGAGTCGATCCAGGAGGAGCTCCTGGAGTCCCTGAAGCGCCGTCTGTCCACGCTGCGCCTCGGCGACCCGATGGACAAGAACACGGACATCGGCGCGATCAACTCCGAGGAGCAGCTCACGCGCATCACCTCGCTCGTGGAGCAGGGCGAGGCGGAGGGCGCCGAGCGCTGGTCGCCGGCGTGCGAGCTGCCGGAGAGCGGCTACTGGTTCGCCCCGACGCTGTTCACGAACGTCACCCAGGCGCACCGGATCGCCCGCGACGAGATCTTCGGCCCGGTGCTGTCGGTGCTGACCTTCCGCACTCCGGACGAGGCGGTCGCCAAGGCCAACAACACGCCGTACGGCCTCTCCGCCGGCATCTGGACGGAGAAGGGCTCCCGCATCCTGGCGGTCGCGAACAAGCTCCGCGCCGGTGTCGTCTGGTCCAACACGTTCAACAAGTTCGACCCGACGTCGCCGTTCGGCGGCTACAAGGAGTCGGGCTTCGGCCGCGAGGGCGGCCGTCACGGCCTGGAGGCGTACCTCGCCCCGTCGAGCCCGGAGGGCGAGCGTTAAATGAATGCAGTTGATCGGCTCAACGTCCTGAAGACCTACAAGCTGTACGTCGGCGGGAAGTTCCCGCGTTCCGAGAGCGGCCGGGTGTACGAGGTGACCGACTCGAAGGGCAAGTGGCTGGCGAACGCGCCCCTGTCGTCCCGCAAGGACGCACGTGACGCGGTCGTCGCGGCGCGCAAGGCGTTCGGCGGCTGGTCCGGGGCGACGGCGTACAACCGCGGCCAGGTCCTCTACCGCGTCGCCGAGATGCTGGAGGGCCGCCGCGACCAGTTCACCCGTGAGGTGGCCGGCGCGGAGGGCCTGTCGAAGTCCAAGGCGGCCGCGGTCGTGGACGCGACGATCGACCGCTGGGTCTGGTACGCGGGCTGGACCGACAAGATCGCCCAGGTGGTCGGCGGCGGCAACCCGGTCGCGGGCCCGTTCTTCAACCTGTCCTCCCCCGAACCGACGGGTGTGGTCGCGATCGTGGCCCCCCAGGAATCGTCCTTCCTGGGCCTGGTGTCGGTGCTCGCCCCGGTGATCGCGACCGGCAACACGGCGATCGTGGTGGCGAGCGAGAACTCCCCGCTCCCCGCCCTGTCCCTGGCCGAGGTCCTGGCCACCTCGGACGTCCCCGGCGGCGTGGTCAACGTCCTCTCGGGCCGTACGGCCGAGATCGCCACCCCGCTGGCGGCCCACCAGGACGTCAACGCGATCGATCTCGCGGGCGCCGACGAGGTCCTCGCGAAGGAGCTGGAGATCGCGGCGGCCGACAATCTCAAGCGGGTTCTTCGTCCACAGCCTGTGGATTACGCGGAGACCCCCGGCATCGACCGCCTCACAGCATTCCTGGAGACCAAAACGGTCTGGCACCCGACGGGGTCACTGGGCGCGTCGGGTTCCTCGTACTAGCCGGTGACTTCGCACTTGGGGGTTTAGGTCTCCAGCCAGCGGGGTCTGGTTTCGTCGATGCCGAGGAGTTCGAGCAGGTGTGCTTGGACT
>NZ_JBEXSH010000004.1:0-42842 GCF_040613555.1 Streptomyces sp. NPDC006265 | reverse complement strand
AGAACCTGGTGGCGGGCGAGGCCGACCGCTACTTCCCGCGCACCCCGCTGCCCGAGCACGAGGCCGGGAGGAGCGCAATAGTCGTACCGGCGTGGTCCGCTCGCGGGGCGGGAGGCACCCACGGGGCTGCCGGGAGGACGGTCCGGGCGCCCGGGGGTCGGTGCCTCGAAACGGATTTGGGTGAACGGCGGCCGAGCGTGTAATGTCTTCATCGCTCGCCCCAATAGCTCAGTCGGCAGAGCGTCTCCATGGTAAGGAGAAGGTCAACGGTTCGATTCCGTTTTGGGGCTCTGGTGTGACTGGCTCCCGTCGCAAGACGGGGTCCGGACCACATCAAAGCGGTGTAGCTCAGTCGGTAGAGCAAGCGGCTCATAATCGCTGTGTCACCGGTTCAAGTCCGGTCACCGCTACTGACAGTAGCCGATTGCGGGGTCGGTCCTTCGATCGGCTACTCTTTCTTGCGTTGAATAAGTCCATCCGTTCGTCTTAGGAGCACTCACGTGGCTGCCACCGACGTCCGCCCGAAGATCACGCTGGCCTGCGTGGAGTGCAAGGAGCGGAACTACATCACCAAGAAGAACCGGCGTAACAACCCGGATCGTCTTGAGATGAAGAAGCACTGCCCGCGTTGCAATGCGCACACCGCGCACCGCGAAACGCGATAATTCAGGCTCGTACACGAGGCCGTTCCCGAGAGATCGGGGGCGGCCTCGCGTCGTTGAGGGACCGCGTACCGGTCAGTAGAGCTACCAGGAGGTACCGAGCCATGGCGCTCGACCAGTCCTTCGTGGGGCGGACGTACCCGCCCACCGCGCCCTACGAGGTGGGCCGGGAGAAGATCCGTGAGTTCGCCGAGGCGGTCGGGGACGCCAGCCCGGCGTACACGGATGCGGAGGCCGCCAAGGCACTCGGCCACCCCGAGGTGATCGCCCCGCCGACCTTCGTCTTCGCGATCACCTTCAAGGCCGCCGGCCAGGTCGTCCAGGACCCGCAGCTCGGCCTGGACTACAGCCGCGTGGTGCACGGCGACCAGAAGTTCGCCTACCGCCGCCCGGTCCGCGCCGGCGACCGGCTCACGGTCACCTCGACCATCGAGGCGATCAAGTCCCTCGCGGGCAACGACATCGTGGACATCCGCGGTGAGGTCCACGACGAGGCCGGCGAGCACGTCGTGACCGCCTGGACCAAGCTCGTGGCCCGCGCGGCCGAGGAGGCGTGAGCGATTCCATGACCGCGAAGATCTCCTACTCCGACGTCGAAGTCGGAACCGAACTGCCCGCGCAGACCTTCCCCGTGACCCGCGAGACCCTCGTCCGGTACGCGGGCGCCTCCGGCGACTTCAACCCGATCCACTGGAACGAGAAGTTCGCCAAGGAGGTCGGCCTGCCCGACGTCATCGCGCACGGCATGTTCACCATGGCCGAAGCGATCCGCGTGGTCACCGACTGGACCGGCGACCCGGGCGCGGTCGTCGAGTACGGCGTCCGCTTCACCAAGCCGGTCGTCGTCCCGAACGACGACCAGGGCGCCGTGATCGAGGTGGCCGGCAAGGTCGCCGCCAAGCTCGACGACAACACGGTCCGCGTGGACCTGACGGCGACCTGCGCCGGGCAGAAGGTGCTGGGCATGTCCAGGGCGGTCGTGCGACTGGCCTGACCCGGCCGCGACACGCTGAAGGGGGCGCTCTCCACCGGGGGGCGCCCCTTCATCATGGGCGCCCCTTCTTTCATGGGGGCGCGCAGACCATCGCTTGACATAGTTAGTGATTGAGCACTAACTTCGAATGCATGGCAAGGATGAGTGCGGAAGAGCGACGTGAGAGCGTCATCCGGGCGGCGATGACGGAGTTCGCCCGCGGCGGCTACCACGGCACCTCGACCGAGGCGATCGCCCGCCGGGTCGGCGTCTCGCAGCCGTATCTCTTCCGCCTCTTCCCGGGCAAGAAGGCCATCTTCCTGGCAGCGGCCGAGCGGTGCGTCGAGGACACCATCCGGATGTTCGCGGAGGCGGCCGAGGGGCTGGAGGGCGAAGAGGCCCGCCGCGCCATGGGTGGCGCGTACGTCGAGACCATCTCCGAGCAGCCCGAGCGGCTGATGATGCAGATGCAGATGTACCTCGCCGTGACGGCCGCCGAGGAGGAGGGGGACCGCGAGTTCGGCGAGGCCGTGCGTGCGGGCTGGATGCGACTGTGGGACACCATCCACCTGCCGCTGGGCGCCGATCCCCAGGAGACGACGACCTTCCTCGCCCAGGGCATGCTCATCAACTGCCTGGTGGCCATGGGCTTCCCGGCCGATCACCGGGTCTGGGCGGGACTGGCCCCGTCGGAGTCCGACAGCTGACTGTTTCAGGGCGAGGAGCCAGGCCCTTCTCATGACCTCGAAAGTTAGTAATCAATAACTAATAGATCACGGCACACACTCCATGGGGGAGCGATGTCACAGCAGACCGCACGTCGCGGGGGAGCCGCCTGGGCCCTCGTCATCACCAGCGTCGCCGGATTCATGGCGGCCCTCGACAACCTCGTCGTCACCACCGCCCTGCCCTCCATCCGCGAGGACCTCGGCGGGGGACTGCACGACCTGGAATGGACCGTGAGCGCCTACACGCTCACCTTCGCCGTCCTGCTGATGTTCGGCGCGGCCCTCGGCGACCGCTTCGGCCGCCGCCGGCTGTTCATCGCCGGACTCACCGTCTTCACCGGCGCCTCCGCCGCCGCGGCCATGGCGCCCGGCATCGACTCCCTCATCGCCGCCCGCGCGGTCCAGGGCGTCGGCGCGGCCGTGATGATGCCGCTGACGCTCACCCTGCTGACCGCTGCCGTGCCCGTCGCCAAGCGCGGCATGGCGTACGGCATCTGGGGCGCCGTCAACGGACTCGCCGTCGCCTCCGGACCGCTCGTCGGCGGCACCCTCACCGAACACATCTCCTGGCAGTGGATCTTCTGGCTGAACGTCCCGCTGGGCCTGGCCCTGTTGCCGCTCGCCCGGCTGCGCCTCGCCGAGTCCCACGGCACCGGAGCCCCGCTCGACGTCCCCGGCACCCTGCTCGCCAGCGGCGGTCTCTTCGGCATCGTCTACGGCCTGGTCCGCGGCCCGGCCGACGGCTGGACCGGTTCCCTCGTCCTGACGGGCCTGTTCGCGGGCTCCGCGCTGCTCGCCGGCTTCATCCTCTACAGCACCCGCGCCGAGAACCCCATGCTCCCGATGCGGCTGTTCCGCTCCCGTGCCTTCGCCGGCATCAACGCGGCGAGCCTGCTGATGTTCCTCGGCATGTTCGGCTCGATCTTCCTGCTCAGCCAGTACATGCAGGGCGTCCTCGACTACTCGCCCACCGAGGCGGGCCTCAGGATGCTGCCCTGGACCGGCATGCCGATGCTGGTCGCCCCCATCGCCGGCATCCTGGCCGACCGCATCGGCGGCCGCCCGGTCGTTGCCACGGGCCTCTTCCTGCAGGCCCTGGGCCTCGGCTACATGGCGGTGGTGGCCACGGCGGACGCCTCCTACAGCTCGCAACTGCCCGCCCTGATCGTCAGCGGCATCGGCATGGCGCTGTACTTCGCCCCCGCCTCGCACCTGGTGATGTCCAGCGTGCGGCCGTCGGAGCAGGGCATCGCCTCCGGGGCCAACAACGCGCTGCGCGAGGTGGGCGGGGCGCTCGGCATCGCCGTCATGGCGTCGATCTTCGCGGCCCGGGGCGGCTACGAGACCGGCCAGACCTTCGTCGACGGCATGCGGCCCGCTCTGGTGACGGGCTCCGCGGTGGTCGCCCTCGCCGGCATCGCCGCTCTGCTGATACCGACCCGGCGGCGCACGGAACGGCAGACGCAGTCGGCCGAACCGGCACCGGTGCTTCAGACGGCCGCCCACTGACCCCGAAGGAACCCGAACGAGGAGAAGCGGCATGCCCACTCTTCCCTGGACCGTCCCCGAACACCCCGCCCCCGCGCCACCGAGGTGCACGTCTTCGCCTCTCGCTTCGAGACCCGCACGCTCTGGGGAGCCCTGAGGTTCCTCGCCGGGACGCCCGCCGTCTGGCGGCAGGTCCGCCGTAGCCCCGGCGCCTACGGAGCGGCCCTGAAGGCGAAGCCGTTGAAGCGGACCTTCTGGACCCTGTCGGCCTGGGAGTCCAAGGACGCGCTCCACGCCTTCGTCCGGGCGGGTGCCCACGGCCCCTCCTCCCGGGGCCTCGCCCCGCAGATGAAGGACTCGGCCTTCACCACCTGGCAGGTGAGCAGCGACGAACTCCCGCTGCCCTGGTCCGAGGCGCTCCGCCGCCTGCCCTGACAGTCCACGACGCGTGCGTGCGGCCCCACTCCCCTGCGGAGCGGGGCCACACGCACGCGTGCCCGGCCCTGTCAGTGCCGTCTCGTACTCTTGAGCCCGTGCAGGAACTCCACGACGCCCCCCTCGCCCCGCTGACGACCTTCCGCCTGGGCGGCCCCGCGACCCGGCTGGTCACCGCGACGACGGACGACGAGGTGATCGCCGCCGTCCGCGAAGCCGACGAGGCGGGCACCCCGCTGCTGCTCATCGGCGGCGGCTCGAACCTGGTCATCGGCGACAAGGGCTTCGAGGGCACCGCCCTCGTCCTCGCCACCAAGGGCTACTCCCTCGACGGCACGAGCCTTGAGCTCGCGGCCGGCGAGATCTGGACCGACGCGGTCGCCCGTACGGTCGGGGCGGGGCTGGCCGGCATCGAATGCCTGGCCGGCATCCCCGGCTCGGCGGGCGCGACCCCCATCCAGAACGTCGGGGCCTACGGCCAGGAGGTCTCCTCGACGATCACCGAGGTCGTCGCCTACGACCGCCGCACCGGCGAGACGGTCACGCTGGCCAACGAGGACTGCGTCTTCTCCTACCGCCACAGCCGCTTCAAGTCCGACCCCGAGCGGTACGTGGTCCTGCGCGTCCGCTTCTCCCTGGAGGACGCCGAGGGCCTCTCCGCGCCCCTGCGGTACGCCGAGACGGCCCGTGCGCTCGGTGTGGAAGCGGGCGATCGTGTCCCGCTCGCGCAGGCCCGCGAGACGGTGCTCAAGCTGCGCGCGGGCAAGGGCATGGTTCTGGACCCCGAGGACCACGACACCTGGTCGGCCGGCTCCTTCTTCACCAACCCGATCCTCACGGACACGGACTTCGCGGCGTTCCGCGCCCGTGTGCGTGAGCGGCTCGGCGACGGGGTGGAGCCCCCCGCGTACCCGGCCGGTGAGGGCCACACCAAGACCTCCGCGGCCTGGCTGATCGACAAGTCCGGCTTCACCAAGGGCTACGGCGACGGTCCGGCCCGCATCTCCACGAAGCACACGCTGGCACTCACGAACCGGGGGAGTGCGACGACCGAGGATCTCCTCGCCCTGGCCCGCGAGGTCGTGGCCGGAGTCCGCGAGGCCTTCGGAATCACCCTCGTCAACGAGCCGGTCACGGTCGGGGTCAGCCTGTAGGCACCCGGCGCCGGTACTGAGGCCGGGCGGGCCCGCGACCGTGCGTCGCGGGTGCCGCTGCGTCGGTGCTGAGGCCGGGGGGTTTCGCAGCCCGGCGCAGCGGGGGGCGTCAGCGCCCCCCCGTGCCGCCCCTAGCGGCACGCATGCCCGCAGCGGGGGTGTCGCGCGTGCCCGCAGCTGGGCGAGCCACGACGCTCCCGCACCCGCCGTCGTGCGCAAGGGGTCGTGTCGGGGGTGTCCGCCCGCAGCGGTTGGCGCGTCAACGGGGAGTCAGTCGGCGTCCGACCTCATCGCGCCGTTCCGTGGACGGACACCCCCCCCGGCGCGGCCCCGACCCACCACCCGGCGTCAGGCGCAGCACGTCCGCCCCCTACGACGCCAACCAGTCGTCCACCCCCGCCAGCAGCTTCGTCTTCACACCCTCCGGCGCCGCCGACCCCCGCACCGACTGCCGAGCCACCTCCGCCAGCTCCGCATCCGTGAACCCGTGATACCGCCGCGCGATCTCGTACTGTGCGGCAAGACGCGACCCGAACAGCAACGGGTCGTCCGCGCCCAGCGCCAACGGCACCCCCGCCTCGAACAGCGTCCGCAGCGGCACGTCCTCCGGCTTCTCGTACACCCCCAGCGCCACGTTCGACGCCGGACACACCTCGCACGTCACCTGCCGGTCCGCCAGCCGCTTCATCAGCCGCGGATCCTCCGCCGCCCGAACCCCGTGCCCCACCCGGTTCGCCCCCAGATCGTCCAGGCAGTCCCGCACCGACGACGGCCCCGCGAGCTCACCCCCGTGCGGCGCCGACAGCAACCCGGCCTCGCGTGCGATCCCGAACGCCCGGTCGAAGTCCCGCGCCATCCCCCGACGCTCGTCGTTCGACAGCCCGAACCCGACCACCCCCCGGTCCGCGTACCTCGTCGCCAGCCGCGCCAGCGTCCGCGCGTCCAGCGGATGCTTCATCCGGTTCGCCGCGACCAGCACCCGCATCCCGAGACCGGTCTCCCGCGACGTCGTCTCCACCGCGTCGAGGATGACCTCCAGCGCCGGAATCAGCCCGCCCATCCGCGGCGCGTACGACGTCGGGTCGACCTGGATCTCCAGCCACCCCGACCCGTCCCGCAGATCCTCCTCCGCGGCCTCCCGCACCAGCCGCTGGATGTCCTCCGGCTCCCGCAGGCACGAGCGCGCCGCGTCGTACAGCCGCTGGAAGCGGAACCAGCCCCGCTCGTCCGTAGCCCGTAGTCTCGGCGGCTCCCCGCCGACCAGGGCCTCGGTCAGCGCGTCGGGCAACCGCACCCCGTGCTTGTCGGCCAGTTCCAGCACGGTCGAGGGCCGCATCGACCCGGTGAAGTGCAGGTGCAGATGGGCTTTCGGCAGCTCAGAGACATCACGTTCACGCTCCATCCCAGGATCCTGCCGCATGCCTCAGCCGTCCCGACAGCGTTTTCCCCGAACGTGGTCTTGCTCGCACGCGCACACGACAGAGCGGGCCGCTCCCCGCAAGGGGAACGGCCCGCTCGATCCACTCACATCAGGAGGTCGAATCAGTCCTTGGCCTCCGCCAGCAGCTTCTGGATCCGGCTCACACCCTCGACCAGATCCTCGTCACCCAGCGCGTACGACAGCCGCAGGTACCCGGGCGTGCCGAACGCCTCACCCGGCACCACCGCGACCTCGGACTCCTCCAGGATCAGCGCGGCGAGTTCGACCGTGTCCTTGGGCCGCCGGCCCCGGATCTCCTTGCCGACCAGCGCCTTCACCGACGGGTAGGCGTAGAACGCACCCTCCGGCTCCGGGCACACCACGCCGTCGATCTCGTTCAGCATCCGCACGATGGTCTTGCGGCGCCGGTCGAAGGCCTCACGCATCGTCGCCACGGCGTCCAGGTCACCGGAGACGGCGGCCAGTGCGGCGGCCTGGGCGACGTTGGACACGTTCGAGGTGGCGTGCGACTGCAGGTTGGTCGCGGCCTTGACGACGTCCTTCGGGCCGATGATCCACCCGACACGCCAGCCGGTCAT
The DNA here is from genome assembly GCF_040613555.1 of Streptomyces sp. NPDC006265. Lineage (NCBI taxonomy): Bacteria > Bacillati > Actinomycetota > Actinomycetes > Kitasatosporales > Streptomycetaceae > Streptomyces > Streptomyces sp. NPDC006265. Next base: position 35,383 of record NZ_JBEXSH010000004.1, on the reverse strand, counting down.
CGCGTACGTCTTCGCGACACCGTTGACCACGACGCACTTGTCGCGCAGCTCGGGCAGCACCGCCGGCAGCGACACGGCGGAGGCCTCGCCGTAGACGAGGTGCTCGTAGATCTCGTCGGTCATCACCCACAGGCCGTGCTCGACGGCCCAGCGGCCGATGGCCTCGGTCTCCTGCTCGCTGTAGACAGCGCCGGTCGGGTTGGACGGCGAGACGAAGAGGACGACCTTCGTCTTCTCCGTACGGGCCGCCTCCAGCTGCTCGACGGTCACCCGGTAGCCGGTCGTCTCGTCGGCGACGACCTCTACCGGGACACCCCCGGCCAGCCGGATCGACTCCGGGTAGGTCGTCCAGTACGGCGCGGGCACGATGACCTCGTCACCCGGGTCGAGGATCGCGGCGAAGGCCTCGTAGATGGCCTGCTTGCCACCGTTGGTGACCAGGATCTGCGAGACGTCGGGCTCGTAGCCGGAGTCCCGCAGTGTCTTCGCGGCGATGGCGGCCTTCAGCTCGGGCAGGCCGCCGGCCGGCGTGTAGCGGTGGAACTTCGGGTTCTTGCAGGCCTCGATCGCGGCCTCGACGATGTAGTCCGGGGTCGGGAAGTCGGGCTCACCGGCGCCGAAGCCGATCACCGGCCGCCCGGCTGCCTTGAGGGCCTTGGCCTTGGCGTCAACGGCGAGGGTGGCGGACTCGGAGATCGCGCCGACTCGGGCGGAGACCCGGCGCTCGGTGGGAGGGGTTGCAGGGCTCATGGGCCCCATCGTTTCAGACCGGAAACGCGCGCGGCACGGGGGTTTCACAGACTGAACAACGTCGGGCAAACCCCTGAACAACAGTGCGGATTGCCCGCACGGCCTGGGCGATCTTCAGCGGATTCTCGTCAGTCCGCCCCCGGTTCCGGAGGCGATCTTCCGTCAACGAGCCCTGCCGCGGGCCCTTTCTGTTCGACGACCGGCCGCCGAGCACGTACACTCTCACCTCGTTGGCCTTCAGCAGGCCGCGCCCGTTCGGTGCACACCAGGCATCCGGATGGATGCGGTACGTTGGGGGACACACAAAGGGTCGTAGCTCAATTGGTAGAGCACTGGTCTCCAAAACCAGCGGTTGGGGGTTCAAGTCCCTCCGGCCCTGCTACACACACCTTCGCCAGGATGTGTGCGCATGTACGTACAGCAATGCACCGCCGTGCGGCTCAGACCGGGCGCGGCACGGCCACGACCCGGAATCAGGTGAGGACGAGTGACGGACGCCGTGGGCTCCATCGACATGCCTGATGCCCAGGACGAGGCGCCGGAGTCCAGGAAGACTCGCAAGGGCGGCAAGCGCGGCAAGAAGGGCCCACTGAAGCGGCTCGCCATCTTCTACCGCCAGATCGTCGCGGAACTGCGCAAGGTCGTCTGGCCGAGCCGCAACCAGCTGACGACCTACACGACCGTGGTGATCATCTTCGTCGTCATCATGATCGGCCTGGTCACTGTGATTGACTATGGGCTCAGCAACGCCGCCAAGTACGTGTTCGGCTGAGCAGTCCGCGAAGAGCGCCGAGGTACCCGGCGCTCCTTTCGCATGTTCCACCCCCATGTATCCAGGAAGAAGCAGCCACCGTGTCTGACCCGAACGTGAACGACGCCATCGAGCCTGTCGAGTCCGTCGAGGACGAGCTCGACATCGTCGAGGGCGCGGACAGCGAGGACACCGAGGCCTCCGCCGAGGTCGAGGCTGCCGACGCCGTCGCGGACGACGCCGCCGAGGCGGAGACCGAGGACGCCGAAGAGGCCGCGGAAGAACTCGAGGAACAGCCCGAGGACGACCGCGACCCGATCGAGAAGCTCCGCGAGGAACTGCGGGTCCTGCCCGGCGAGTGGTACGTCATCCACACCTACGCCGGCTACGAGAACCGCGTGAAGACCAACCTGGAGCAGCGCGCCGTCTCGCTGAACGTCGAGGACTACATCTTCCAGGCCGAGGTGCCGCAGGAAGAGGTCGTCCAGATCAAGAACGGCGACCGCAAGACGATCAAGCAGAACAAGCTTCCGGGCTACGTCCTCGTCCGCATGGACCTGACGAACGAGTCCTGGGGCGTCGTCCGCAACACACCCGGCGTCACCGGCTTCGTGGGCAACGCCTACGACCCGTACCCGCTGACCCTGGACGAGATCGTCAAGATGCTCGCCCCCGAGGCCGAGGAGAAGGCCGCCCGCGAGGCCGCCGAGGCCGAGGGCAAGCCGGCTCCGCAGCGCAAGGTCGAGGTCCAGGTGCTGGACTTCGAGGTCGGCGACTCGGTCACCGTCACCGACGGCCCGTTCGCGACGCTGCAGGCGACCATCAACGAGATCAACCCGGACTCGAAGAAGGTCAAGGGCCTGGTCGAGATCTTCGGCCGCGAGACGCCGGTCGAGCTCTCCTTCGACCAGATCCAGAAGAACTGACTTCCGGACTCACCGCTTCCGCGCAGGTCAGGCGATCGCTCGAGCGGCCGCCTGACCTGCGCGGTTTTTAGCCGCACATCTATACCCGTTATCGTTGTGCGGTATGCCTGCGTCCGGGTGGTCCCCGTACGCAGGCAGGACCCGAATCGAAAGGACCCGGAGAGCTATGCCTCCCAAGAAGAAGAAGGTCACGGGGCTCATCAAGCTCCAGATCCAGGCCGGTGCCGCCAACCCGGCCCCGCCGGTCGGCCCCGCGCTGGGTCAGCACGGCGTGAACATCATGGAGTTCTGCAAGGCCTACAACGCCGCGACCGAGTCGCAGCGTGGCTGGGTGATCCCGGTGGAGATCACGGTCTACGAGGACCGTTCCTTCACCTTCATCACCAAGACGCCGCCGGCCGCGAAGATGATCCTGAAGGCCGCGGGCATCGAGAAGGGCTCCGGCGAGCCGCACAAGACCAAGGTCGCGAAGATCACGCGTGACCAGGTCCGCGAGATCGCCACGACCAAGATGCCCGACCTCAACGCCAACGACCTGGACGCCGCCGAGAAGATCATCGCCGGCACCGCCCGCTCCATGGGCGTCACGGTCGAGGGCTGAGCCCCAACCACCACCAGCAGTAGTGGCGGGGCCTGCTCGGCCCGGACCACGACTCCTAAGAATCCACAGGAGCAGTAGTGAGCAAGCGCAGCAAGTCCCTTCGCGCTGCGGACGCCAAGGTCGACCGGGAGAAGTTCTACGCCCCGCTCGAGGCCGTCCGTCTCGCCAAGGAGACCTCCACGACCAAGTTCGACGGCACCGTCGAGGTCGCCTTCCGCCTGGGTGTCGACCCGCGCAAGGCCGACCAGATGGTCCGTGGCACCGTGAACCTTCCGCACGGCACCGGCAAGACCGCCCGGGTCCTGGTCTTCGCGACCGGTGACCGTGCCGAGGCCGCGCGTGCCGCGGGCGCCGACATCGTCGGCGCCGACGAGCTGATCGACGAGGTGTCGAAGGGCCGTCTGGACTTCGACGCCGTCGTCGCCACCCCGGACCTCATGGGCAAGGTCGGCCGCCTCGGCCGTGTGCTCGGCCCGCGTGGTCTGATGCCGAACCCGAAGACCGGTACCGTCACCCCCGACGTCACCAAGGCCGTCACCGAGATCAAGGGCGGCAAGATCGAGTTCCGTGTCGACAAGCACGCGAACCTGCACTTCATCATCGGCAAGACGTCGTTCGACGACACCAAGCTGGTGGAGAACTACGGCGCGGCGCTGGAGGAGATCCTCCGTCTGAAGCCGTCCGCCGCCAAGGGTCGCTACATCAAGAAGGCTGCCATCAGCACCACGATGGGCCCCGGCATTCCGATCGACTCCAACCGCACCCGCAACCTCCTCGTCGAGGAGGACCCGGCTGCGGTCTGAGCCTGACGGCTCACCCAACCGGTCACGGGCCCCGCACCTCTTACAGGTGCGGGGCCCGTTCCCTTTTCCGGTACGTACGCCGGTGGCCTGGGTTAACGTGCGGGAACCGGATGCGAACGGGGGACGTATGCAGGGCACGACCGTGCGCCGCGTGGGCCTGGTGCTCGCGGTGGCGACCGCGCTGACGGGGGTGGCCGCCTGCACGTCCCAGGACTCCTCCGACGGCCCCGGCCAGGACGACCGGGCCCCGCGCGGCCGCACCCTCGCGGCCCTGCGCTCCGCCGAGCGGGCAACCGAGCACGCCGAGTCCGCCCGGGTCGAGTCCACGACGACCATGGGCTCGCTGATGTCCATGACCGCCGACGGCACCCTCGGCTGGAACGACGGCATCACCGGAACCCTCACCATCACGTACACCGGCGGCACCGTGGCCGACACCATGCGCCGGCTCGGCACCACCTCGATGGAGGCCCGCTACCTGCCCGAGGCGTATTACGCGCGCATGGGTGAGAAGTTCGCCGAGAAGGCCGGCGGCAAGCACTGGATCCGGTATGCGTACGAGGACCTCGAAGCCCTCACCGGTGGATCGGGCGGTCACCTCGGCGACCAGATGCGCAGCAGCACGCCCAACCAGTCCGTGAAGCTCCTGCTGTCCTCCGGAGACGTCAGGAAGGTCGGCGAGGAGACCGTCCGCGGCCGGTCGGCCACGCACTGGTCCGGCACCGTGACAGCGGCCGGCATCACCGACGCCGGCCTGCGCAAGCAGCTCACCGAGGCCGGAGTGACCAGCGAGACCGTCGATATCTGGGTGGACAAGCGGAACCTGCTGGTCAAGAAGGTCGAGAAGGCGCGGATGGCCACGGGCCTGATGACCCAGACGGCGCACTACGCCGACTACGGCGCGGCCGTCCGGGCCGAGCGCCCCCCGCGGTCCGACACCGGGGACTTCAAGGACCTGATGCGAAAGCAGACGGGCACGCCCTGAGACCCCGTCAAATCCGATAGATCACTTGTCCCCCTCTGGGATAGGCTCACCGCCTTGCTGTGAAGCAAGCATGTGTTCCTTGGGGGGAATCAATGAGGACATCCATACCTGCCGCCGGGCTGTGCGCCCTGCTGCTCGCCGCCGGTGCGGTCGGCTGCGGTTCCGAGGACTCGCCGGAGATGACGCCCGCGGCGGCCGTCGCCAAGGCGGCGAAGAACACGGAGGACATCACGTCCCTCCAGTACCGCATGAAGGGCACCGTCCCGGAGTCGGGCCGCGTCGAGGGCGAGGCGTCCATGCGCCTGAAGCCGACGATCGCAATGAGCATGAAGATGAAGGCGCCCGACCAGGGCGCCGGTGAAACCGTCGAGATCCGTCTCGTCGACAAGGCCATGTACCTCGGCGGGGGAGCCGAGATGGCCAAGGAGATGGACGGCAAGCGCTGGCTGAAGTTCGATCTGTCCGGCTCCGACGCGGCCAAGGACATGGACCGCATGGGGTCCACGAGCCAGGCCGAGCAGAACCCGGCGGCCGAGTCCACCTTCCTCACGGGCGCCAAGGACGTGAAGAAGGTCGGCAGCGAGAAGGTCGAAGGCGTCGAGACCACCCACTACACGGGCACGGTCACCCTCGACGACCTGCGCGCCTCGCTCAAGGACGACAAGGCGGAGACCGGCAAGCAGCGCGAGAAGAGCATCAAGCAGTACGAGAAGCTGGGCGTCGACAAGCTCACGATGGACATGTGGGTCGACGGTGAGGACCACACCAAGCAGTTCCGCATGAAGGGCCAGGCCGACAAGGGCCCGATGGACATGACCATCACCTTCCTCGACTACAACAAGCCGGTCACCGTCACGGCCCCGCCGGCCAAGGACGTCGCGGACCTCGGCGAGATGTTCAAGGAGCTGGAGCAGGGCTGATCCGCCCCGCGCTGATCAGCCGTACGGGCGGATTTGCTTGACGGCGATCCGTTCCCGTACTCTCCTACAGAAGCCAAAGACCGCTGGTCGTTACCGCGCGCTCATCAGAGGGCGCGGTGGCCGAAGGATCCGCTGAACGGCGGACGACCCGCGCAGGTGACACTGGAGAAGCTCCCGGAGTCCGCCGCCCCGTGCGTGCGAAACCGGTCGAGCTACGCCCCGTGCGCTTGCGCCGGGGCGTTTCGTTTTCCCCAGTCCTCCTTCGGGTCCGCGCGGTCCGACACACCCGGAAGGAGGCCGAGGCTCATGGCGAGGCCTGACAAGGTCGATGCCGTCGAGGAGATGCGGGAGAAGTTCCGCAACTCCAACGCTGCCGTCGTTACCGCGTACACCGGTCTCACCGTCGCGCAGCTCCAGCAGCTGCGTCGTTCACTCGGTGAGAACGCTCAGTACCGTGTGGCGAAGAACACGCTGACCAAGATTGCGGCCAACGAGGCCGGGATCACGACGCTGGACGACCTCTTTGCGGGTTCGTCGGCCGTCGCCTTCGTGACCGGTGACCCGGTCGAGGCGGCGAAGGGTCTCCGTGACTTCGCCAAGGACAACCCCAGCCTCGTCATCAAGGGCGGCGTCCTTGACGGCAAGGCGATGTCCGCCGATGAGATCAAGAAGCTTGCGGACCTCGAGTCCCGCGAGGTTCTGCTCTCCAAGCTGGCGGGTGCCTTCAAGGGCAAGCAGTCCCAGACTGCTCAGCTCTTCCAGGCGCTTCCCTCGAAGCTCGTCCGCACCGTGGACGCGCTCCGTGCCAAGCAGGACGAGCAGGGCGGTGCCGAGTAACTCGGCTCGCATCCCGGCCGCCGCTGCCTGAACGCGGCGACCGTCGCGGGCCAGACGTACGCCCGCCTCACATGTACATCCGGCACCTGCCGATTTAGTGGAAGGACCGCCATCATGGCGAAGCTCAGCCAGGAAGACCTGCTCGCGCAGTTCGAGGAGATGACCCTCATCGAGCTCTCCGAGTTCGTGAAGGCGTTCGAGGAGAAGTTCGACGTCACCGCCGCCGCGGCCGTCGCCGTCGCCGGCCCGGCCGGCCCCGCCGCCCCGGCCGAGGCCGAGGCCGAGCAGGACGAGTTCGACGTCATCCTCACGGGTGCCGGCGACAAGAAGATCCAGGTCATCAAGGTCGTGCGTGAGCTGACCTCCCTGGGTCTGAAGGAGGCCAAGGACCTCGTGGACGGCGCCCCGAAGCCCGTTCTCGAGAAGGTCGCCAAGGACGCCGCCGAGAAGGCCGCCGAGTCCCTCAAGGGTGCCGGCGCCTCCGTCGAGGTCAAGTAACACCCTCGGATCCGTCAGGATCCACAACACGTCCCGCCGGACGTGTAACGCGTAAGCACGGAAGAGCGATCATCCATCCGGGTGGTCGCTCTTCGGCGTTCCCGGGGGCCGGCCACGGTTGCCTTGAACCCTTTGTGACGGGGGGTATGGTGATCTTCGTCGTGTCTCCGGGCGGCCCCGGATCGGGCAGAGGGGCCTTGACGAACCGCACGCAGCGCGCAATTCTCAGGACGCGTCGTCACAGGATCCGAATCCGAGGCATGGATCGGCGGCGAAGAGGGCAGTACTAACGTGCGTTGAGGGCAGCGCCGTGTCGCAGGAGTGGAACAACGAGGGTGAACACGGGTTTCAGGACCCGCACTGGACATCAGTGTGCCAAGTGGCTACACTGACCCTTTGCGCTGCCTGTTAGCTGTCCCCTGCCCGTCACCAGGGGTCTGCCCTCGCCCGAGCATCGACGACAAGATCCGTTGACCTGGCCTTTCGGCCGGACCGACGCAGCTTGTCTCCGTGTACGGGAGAGGGGCCGGTACGCGCGTAGTGAGTCCGAGCCCTCGGAAGGACCCCCTCTTGGCCGCCTCGCGCAACGCCTCGACCGCGAATACGAACAACGCTGCCAGCACTGCCCCGCTGCGCATCTCTTTTGCAAAGATCAAGGAGCCTCTCGAGGTTCCGAACCTGCTCGCGCTGCAGACCGAGAGCTTCGACTGGCTGCTCGGCAATACCGCCTGGCAGAGTCGGGTCGAGGAGGCTCTCGAGAACGGTCAGGACGTCCCCACCAAGTCCGGGCTCGAGGAGATCTTCGAGGAGATCTCCCCGATCGAGGACTTCAGCGGGTCGATGTCGCTGACCTTCCGCGACCACCGCTTCGAGCCGCCGAAGAACTCCATCGACGAGTGCAAGGACCGCGACTTCACGTACGCGGCCCCGCTCTTCGTCACCGCTGAGTTCACGAACAACGAGACCGGCGAGATCAAGTCCCAGACGGTCTTCATGGGCGACTTCCCGCTCATGACGAACAAGGGCACCTTCGTCATCAACGGCACCGAGCGTGTCGTGGTGTCGCAGCTCGTCCGTTCGCCCGGTGTCTACTTCGACTCCTCCATCGACAAGACGTCCGACAAGGACATCTTCTCCGCCAAGATCATCCCGTCCCGGGGTGCCTGGCTGGAGATGGAGATCGACAAGCGCGACATGGTCGGTGTCCGCATCGACCGCAAGCGCAAGCAGTCCGTCACCGTCCTGCTCAAGGCGCTCGGCTGGACCACCGAGCAGATCCTCGAGGAGTTCGGCGAGTACGAGTCGATGCGCGCCACCCTGGAGAAGGACCACACCCAGGGCCAGGACGACGCGCTGCTCGACATCTACCGCAAGCTGCGTCCGGGCGAGCCCCCCACGCGTGAGGCCGCGCAGACGCTGCTCGAGAACCTCTACTTCAACCCCAAGCGCTACGACCTGGCCAAGGTCGGCCGCTACAAGGTCAACAAGAAGCTGGGTGCGGACGCTCCGCTGGACGCGGGCATCCTGACCGTCGAGGACATCATCTCGACGATCAAGTACCTGGTGAAGCTGCACGCGGGCGAGACCGAGACGGTCGGCGACAGCGGTACGAACATCGTCGTCGAGACCGACGACATCGACCACTTCGGCAACCGCCGCCTGCGCAGCGTCGGCGAGCTCATCCAGAACCAGGTCCGCACGGGTCTGGCGCGTATGGAGCGTGTCGTCCGCGAGCGGATGACGACCCAGGACGTCGAGGCGATCACGCCGCAGACCCTGATCAACATCCGGCCGGTCGTCGCCTCCATCAAGGAGTTCTTCGGCACCAGCCAGCTGTCGCAGTTCATGGACCAGAACAACCCGCTGTCGGGTCTCACCCACAAGCGCCGTCTGTCGGCTCTTGGCCCGGGTGGTCTGTCCCGTGAGCGGGCCGGCTTCGAGGTCCGTGACGTGCACCCCTCGCACTACGGCCGCATGTGCCCGATCGAGACGCCCGAAGGCCCGAACATCGGTCTGATCGGCTCGCTCGCCTCCTACGGCCGGGTCAACGCGTTCGGTTTCGTGGAGACCCCCTACCGCAAGGTGTTCGAGGGCCAGGTCACCGACGAGGTCGACTACCTGACCGCCGACGAGGAGGACCGCTTCGTCATCGCGCAGGCCAACGCGCAGCTGACGGACGACCTCCGCTTCGCCGAGGCCAGGGTGCTGGTCCGCCGTAAGGGCGGCGAGGTCGACTACGTCACCGGCGAGGACGTCGACTACATGGACGTCTCGCCGCGCCAGATGGTGTCGGTCGCGACCGCCATGATCCCCTTCCTCGAGCACGACGACGCCAACCGTGCCCTCATGGGCGCGAACATGATGCGTCAGGCCGTGCCGCTGATTAAGTCCGAGTCCCCGCTCGTCGGCACCGGCATGGAGTACCGCTCCGCGGTCGACGCCGGCGACGTGGTCAAGGCCGAGAAGCCCGGTGTGGTCCAGGAGGTCTCCGCGGACTACATCACCACCGCCAACGACGACGGCACGTACATCACGTACCGCCTGGCCAAGTTCGCCCGCTCCAACCAGGGCACCTCGGTCAACCAGAAGGTCATCGTCAACGAGGGCGACCGGATCATCGAGGGCCAGGTCCTGGCCGACGGTCCGGCTACCCAGAACGGCGAGATGGCGCTGGGCAAGAACCTGCTCGTGGCGTTCATGCCGTGGGAGGGTCACAACTACGAGGACGCGATCATCCTGTCGCAGCGCCTCGTGCAGGACGACGTCCTCTCCTCGATCCACATCGAGGAGCATGAGGTCGACGCCCGTGACACCAAGCTCGGCCCCGAGGAGATCACCCGGGACATCCCGAACGTCTCCGAGGAGGTCCTCGCCGACCTCGACGAGCGCGGCATCATCCGTATCGGTGCCGAGGTCGTCGCCGGTGACATCCTCGTCGGCAAGGTCACGCCCAAGGGTGAGACCGAGCTGACCCCGGAGGAGCGCCTGCTGCGCGCCATCTTCGGTGAGAAGGCCCGTGAGGTCCGTGACACCTCGCTGAAGGTGCCGCACGGCGAGATCGGCAAGGTCATCGGCGTCCGCGTCTTCGACCGTGAGGAGGGCGACGAGCTTCCCCCCGGTGTGAACCAGCTGGTGCGCGTGTACGTCGCGCAGAAGCGTAAGATCACCGACGGTGACAAGCTCGCCGGCCGTCACGGCAACAAGGGCGTCATCTCGAAGATCCTGCCGATCGAGGACATGCCGTTCCTGGAGGACGGCACCCCGGTCGACATCATCCTCAACCCGCTCGGTGTGCCGTCCCGAATGAACCCGGGACAGGTCCTGGAGATCCACCTCGGCTGGCTCGCCAGCCGCGGCTGGGACGTCTCCGGTCTCGCGGACGACTGGGCGCAGCGCCTGCAGGCCATCGAGGCCGACCAGGTCGCCCCGGGGACCAACGTCGCCACCCCCGTCTTCGACGGTGCGCGTGAGGACGAGCTGGCGGGTCTGCTGAACCACACCATCCCGAACCGCGACGGCGAGCGCATGGTGCTCCCGACCGGTAAGGCGCCGCTGTTCGACGGCCGCTCCGGCGAGCCGTTCCCGGAGCCGATCTCGGTCGGCTACATGTACATCCTCAAGCTGCACCACCTGGTCGACGACAAGCTGCACGCCCGGTCGACCGGTCCGTACTCGATGATCACCCAGCAGCCGCTGGGTGGTAAGGCCCAGTTCGGTGGCCAGCGCTTCGGTGAGATGGAGGTGTGGGCGCTGGAGGCTTACGGCGCCGCGTACGCCCTCCAGGAGCTGCTGACCATCAAGTCCGACGACGTGACCGGCCGCGTGAAGGTCTACGAGGCCATCGTCAAGGGCGAGAACATCCCCGAGCCCGGCATCCCCGAGTCCTTCAAGGTGCTCATCAAGGAGATGCAGTCCCTGTGCCTCAACGTGGAGGTGCTGTCCTCGGACGGCATGTCCATCGAGATGCGCGACACCGACGAGGACGTCTTCCGCGCTGCGGAGGAGCTTGGCATCGACCTGTCCCGGCGTGAGCCGAGCAGCGTCGAAGAGGTCTGACGGGAGTTTCGGCGGACCTTGAGCGATCAAGGTCCGCCGGCCCCAGGACCCCCGTATCAGACCCCATGACTTACAACCCTGAGAGGGATTGACGCATAGTGCTCGACGTCAACTTCTTCGACGAGCTCCGGATCGGTCTGGCCACCGCTGACGACATCCGTCAGTGGAGCCACGGCGAGGTCAAGAAGCCCGAGACGATCAACTACCGCACGCTCAAGCCCGAAAAGGACGGACTCTTCTGCGAGAAGATCTTCGGTCCGACCCGGGACTGGGAGTGCTACTGCGGCAAGTACAAGCGTGTCCGCTTCAAGGGCATCATCTGTGAGCGGTGTGGCGTCGAGGTCACCCGCGCCAAGGTGCGCCGTGAGCGGATGGGCCACATCGAGCTCGCCGCCCCGGTCACGCACATCTGGTACTTCAAGGGCGTCCCGTCGCGTCTGGGCTACCTGCTCGACCTGGCCCCCAAGGACCTCGAGAAGGTCATCTACTTCGCGGCGTACATGATCACGTACGTCGACGAGGAGCGCCGTACGCGCGACCTGCCCTCGCTGGAGGCTCACGTCTCCGTCGAGCGCCAGCAGGTCGAGCAGCGCCGCGACGCCGACCTGGAGGCCCGCGCCAAGAAGCTCGAGACCGACCTGGCCGAGCTGGAGGCCGAGGGCGCCAAGGCCGACGTGCGCCGCAAGGTGCGCGAGGGTGCCGAGCGCGAGATGAAGCAGCTGCGCGACCGTGCGCAGCGCGAGATCGACCGCCTCGACGAGGTGTGGACCCGGTTCAAGAACCTCAAGGTCCAGGACCTCGAGGGCGACGAGCTGCTCTACCGCGAGCTGCGTGACCGCTTCGGCACGTACTTCGACGGCTCGATGGGTGCCGCGGCGCTGCAGAAGCGCCTGGAGTCCTTCGACCTCGACGAGGAGGCCGAGCGCCTCCGCGAGATCATCCGTACCGGCAAGGGCCAGAAGAAGACCCGTGCGCTCAAGCGCCTGAAGGTCGTCTCCGCGTTCCTGCAGACCAGCAACAGCCCCAAGGGCATGGTGCTCGACTGCGTGCCGGTCATCCCGCCGGACCTTCGCCCGATGGTGCAGCTGGACGGTGGCCGCTTCGCGACCTCCGACCTGAACGACCTGTACCGCCGTGTGATCAACCGGAACAACCGCCTGAAGCGCCTTCTCGACCTCGGTGCGCCCGAGATCATCGTGAACAACGAGAAGCGCATGCTCCAGGAGGCCGTCGACGCGCTGTTCGACAACGGCCGCCGCGGTCGTCCGGTCACCGGTCCCGGTAACCGCCCGCTGAAGTCCCTCAGCGACATGCTGAAGGGCAAGCAGGGCCGCTTCCGTCAGAACCTGCTCGGTAAGCGTGTGGACTACTCCGCGCGTTCCGTGATCGTCGTCGGTCCGCAGCTGAAGCTGCACCAGTGCGGTCTGCCGAAGGCGATGGCGCTGGAGCTCTTCAAGCCGTTCGTGATGAAGCGCCTGGTCGACCTGAACCACGCGCAGAACATCAAGAGCGCCAAGCGCATGGTCGAGCGCGGCCGCACGGTCGTGTACGACGTGCTGGAAGAGGTCATCGCGGAGCACCCGGTTCTGCTGAACCGTGCGCCCACGCTGCACCGCCTCGGCATCCAGGCCTTCGAGCCGCAGCTGGTCGAGGGCAAGGCCATCCAGATCCACCCGCTCGTCTGCACCGCGTTCAACGCGGACTTCGACGGTGACCAGATGGCCGTCCACCTGCCGCTCTCCGCGGAGGCGCAGGCCGAGGCCCGCATCCTGATGCTGTCCTCGAACAACATCCTCAAGCCGGCCGACGGCCGCCCGGTGACGATGCCGACCCAGGACATGGTCCTCGGTCTGTTCTTCCTCACCACCGACGGCGAGATGCGCGACCTCAAGGGCGAGGGCCGTTCCTTCGCCTCGGTCGCCGAGGCGATCATGGCCTTCGACGCGGGCGAGCTGTCGCTCCAGTCGAAGATCGACGTCCGCTTCCCGGTCGGCACCATCCCGCCGCGTGGCTGGATGCCGCCGGCGCGTGAGGAGGGCGAGCCCGAGTGGCAGCAGGGTGACACCTTCCGGCTGAACACCACCCTGGGCCGTGCGCTCTTCAACGAGCTGCTGCCCGAGGACTACCCGTTCGTCGACTACGAGGTCGGCAAGAAGCAGCTCTCCGAGATCGTCAACGACCTCGCCGAGCGCTACCCCAAGGTCATCGTGGCGGCGACGCTCGACAACCTGAAGGCGGCCGGCTTCTTCTGGGCCACCCGTTCCGGCGTGACCGTGGCCATCTCCGACGTCGTCGTTCCCGAGGCGAAGAAGGAGATCGTCAAGGGCTACGAGGCGCAGGACGAGAAGGTCCAGAAGCAGTACGAGCGCGGTCTGATCACCAAGGACGAGCGCACGCAGGAGCTCATCGCGATCTGGACCAAGGCGACCAACGAGGTCGCCGAGGCGATGAACGACAACTTCCCGAAGACCAACCCGATCTTCATGATGGTGAACTCGGGTGCACGAGGCAACATGATGCAGATGCGTCAGATCGCCGGTATGCGTGGTCTGGTGTCGAACGCGAAGAACGAGACGATCCCGCGTCCCATCAAGGCATCCTTCCGTGAGGGCCTGTCCGTGCTGGAGTACTTCATCTCCACGCACGGTGCCCGTAAGGGTCTGGCGGACACCGCTCTGCGTACCGCCGACTCGGGTTACCTCACGCGTCGTCTGGTCGACGTCTCCCAGGACGTCATCATTCGCGAGGAGGACTGCGGCACCGAGCGCGGTCTGCGTCTGAAGATCGCCGACCGGAACGCCGAGGGCGCGCTGATCAAGACGGAGGACGTCGAGACCTCCGTGTACGCGCGCTGCCTCGCCGAGGACATCGTGGTCGAGGGACAGGTGCTGGCCCCGGCCGGCACCGACCTGGGCGACGTCCTCATCGAGGAGCTCGTCAAGCGCGGCGTCGAGGAGGTCAAGACCCGCTCGGTCCTGACCTGCGAGTCCGCCGTCGGCACCTGCGCGATGTGCTACGGCCGTTCGCTGGCCACCGGCAAGCTGGTCGACATCGGCGAGGCGGTCGGCATCATCGCCGCCCAGTCCATCGGTGAGCCCGGTACCCAGCTGACGATGCGTACCTTCCACACCGGTGGTGTGGCCGGTGACGACATCACCCAGGGTCTGCCGCGTGTCGTCGAGCTCTTCGAGGCCCGTACCCCGAAGGGCGTCGCCCCGATCTCCGAGGCCCAGGGCCGCGTGCGGATCGAGGAGACCGAGAAGACCAAGAAGATCGTCGTCACCCCGGACGACGGCAGCGACGAGACGGCGTTCCCGATCTCGAAGCGTGCCCGTCTCCTGGTCAGCGAGGGCGAGCACGTCGAGGTGGGCCAGAAGCTCACCGTGGGTGCCACCAACCCGCACGACGTGCTGCGCATCCTGGGCCAGCGTGCCGTCCAGGTCCACCTGGTCGGCGAGGTCCAGAAGGTCTACAACTCGCAGGGTGTGTCGATCCACGACAAGCACATCGAGATCATCATCCGGCAGATGCTCCGCCGCGTGACGATCATCGAGTCCGGCGACGCCGAGCTGCTGCCCGGTGAGCTGGTCGAGCGCTCGAAGTTCGAGACCGAGAACCGTCGTGTGGTCCAGGAGAGCGGTCACCCGGCCTCCGGTCGTCCGCAGCTGATGGGTATCACCAAGGCCTCGCTGGCGACGGAATCCTGGCTGTCGGCCGCCTCCTTCCAGGAGACGACCCGAGTTCTGACGGACGCGGCGATCAACGCCAAGTCCGACAGCCTCATCGGCCTCAAGGAGAACGTCATCATCGGTAAGCTCATCCCGGCCGGTACGGGTCTGTCCCGCTACCGCAACATCCGGGTCGAGCCGACCGAGGAGGCCAAGGCCGCGATGTACTCGGCCGTCGGCTACGACGACATCGACTACTCGCCGTTCGGCACGGGCTCCGGCCAGGCCGTTCCGCTGGAGGACTACGACTACGGTCCGTACAACCAGTAAGCGAGTCGCTTGAGTCGAAGGGCGGTCATCCTGCGGGGTGGCCGCCCTTCGGCGTTCCGCGGGCGGGTGTCCCGGGTGGGACCGGCCCGGACGCCGTTCCTGCGGGCCTTCAGCGCGTCCCGGCGTACGGCGGCGAGGCCGGGGAGTCTCCCGGCCCTGGAGTTCGTCTGCCGGCTGTCTGGCCGACATACGACGCCCTGTCGTCGACGCACCGGTGCCGGAACCCCGCGCTTCGGCGCATCATGGAAGGACTCCGGCCTTCGGGGAGGTGCACCGTGTCGCAGCCGCACTATCCGTCCTGGCAGCCCTGGCAGGGCCTTGGTGCTTCGTCGATGCTCGCGTCGCACGCCGATCGGGAGCGGGCCGTGGACGTGCTCAGAGCCGGGTACGGCGAGGGGCGGATGGAGCAGGGCGAGTTCGAGAAGCGGGTCGGGCGGGCGTACGCGGCGCGGACCGTGGGGGAGCTGGCGCTGCTCGTCGCGGATCTGCCTCAGGGGCCGCTGCCGCAGCCGGCCTCGGTCCTGCCCGTGCCGACGACGTTCATGCCCGTGCCGCGGGCGCGGACCAACGGGAAGGCCGTCGCGGCCGGGGTGTGCGGGCTGCTGTGCGTGCCGACGATGGGGCTCACCGGGATCCCGGCGGTCGTGCTGGGGCATGTGGCCCGGGCCGAGATCCGCAGCCGGGGAGAACTGGGGGACGGGCTCGCGCTGACCGGTCTGGTGCTGGGGTGGTTGTCCACGGCCGGCTGGGCACTCGTTCTGGTATTGCTCACGGTGGTGTCCGTCGTAGCATCGTGAAGGTGTGCATATCGGACACGGGTCGCCGAATCGAAGATCGACAAGGGTCCGGGGGCTTGACATGTCCCGCCTGGCGATGCGGGCGGTGCCCATTTGTTTTGACCGCAGCGAATGCGGTAGGTACGCTCAGACCTTGTGCCTGGGGTGTGCCCTGGCTCGCGTGTGTGCCATGAACCGCACGGCGAGTTGACACCGGCCACCGTAATCTGCGCTGTTTCTGCCTCGCGGCGGGAGTCCGCGGGTTCGACACACCCGACCGCGTGGGTCGGAGATGTTCCAGGTTAGCTTCACCATTCGGCACACAGAAACCGGAGAAGTAGTGCCTACGATCCAGCAGCTGGTCCGGAAGGGCCGGCAGGACAAGGTCGAGAAGAACAAGACGCCCGCACTCGAGGGTTCCCCTCAGCGCCGGGGCGTCTGCACGCGTGTGTTCACGACCACCCCGAAGAAGCCGAACTCGGCCCTGCGTAAGGTCGCGCGTGTGCGTCTGACCAGCGGGATCGAGGTCACCGCTTACATTCCGGGTGAGGGACACAACCTGCAGGAGCACTCCATCGTGCTCGTGCGCGGCGGCCGTGTGAAGGACCTGCCGGGTGTTCGTTACAAGATCATCCGTGGCTCCCTCGACACCCAGGGTGTCAAGAACCGCAAGCAGGCCCGTTCCCGCTACGGCGCCAAGAAGGAGAAGTAAGAATGCCTCGTAAGGGCCCCGCCCCGAAGCGCCCGGTCATCATCGACCCGGTCTACGGTTCTCCTCTGGTGACGTCGCTCATCAACAAGGTGCTGCTGAACGGCAAGCGCTCCACCGCCGAGCGCATCGTCTACGGCGCCATGGAGGGTCTGCGTGAGAAGACGGGCAACGACCCGATCATCACGCTGAAGCGCGCGCTGGAGAACATCAAGCCGACCCTCGAGGTCAAGTCCCGCCGTGTCGGTGGTGCGACGTACCAGGTTCCGATCGAGGTCAAGCCCGGTCGCGCCAACACGCTCGCGCTGCGCTGGCTGGTCGGCTACTCCCGCGCCCGCCGTGAGAAGACGATGACCGAGCGCCTGCTCAACGAGCTTCTCGACGCGTCCAACGGCCTCGGTGCCGCTGTGAAGAAGCGCGAGGACACCCACAAGATGGCCGAGTCCAACAAGGCCTTCGCGCACTACCGCTGGTAGTCGCTACCCACATCGAGACCGAGAGAAGACTGAAGCCTTATGGCTACCACTTCACTTGACCTGGCCAAGGTCCGCAACATCGGGATCATGGCCCACATCGACGCGGGCAAGACGACCACCACCGAGCGGATCCTGTTCTACACCGGTGTGTCTTACAAGATCGGTGAGGTCCACGACGGCGCTGCCACCATGGACTGGATGGAGCAGGAGCAGGAGCGTGGCATCACGATCACGTCTGCTGCGACCACCTGTCACTGGCCGCTCGAGGACAACGACTACACCATCAACATCATCGACACCCCGGGGCACGTCGACTTCACCGTCGAGGTGGAGCGCTCCCTGCGTGTGCTCGACGGTGCCGTGACGGTGTTCGACGGTGTCGCCGGTGTCGAGCCGCAGTCCGAGACGGTGTGGCGTCAGGCCGACCGTTACGGCGTGCCGCGTATCTGCTTCGTCAACAAGCTGGACCGTACCGGCGCCGAGTTCCACCGCTGCGTGGACATGATCTCGGACCGCCTGGGCGCTCAGCCGCTGGTCATGCAGCTGCCGATCGGTGCCGAGGCGGACTTCAAGGGCGTCATCGACCTCGTGACGATGAAGGCCCTGGTCTGGTCGGCCGAGGCGACCAAGGGCGAGATGTACGACACCGTCGACATCCCGGACACCCACGCCGAGGCTGCCGAGGAGTACCGCGGCAAGCTGCTCGAGGCCGTCGCCGAGAACGACGAAGAGCTGATGGAGCTGTACCTGGAGGGCACCGAGCCCACCGTGGAGCAGCTCTACGCCGCGATCCGTCGTATCACCATCGCGTCCGGCAAGAGCGGCGGCACCACCGTCACTCCCGTGTTCTGCGGCACCGCGTTCAAGAACAAGGGCGTTCAGCCCCTGCTCGACGCGGTCGTGCGCTACCTGCCCACCCCGCTCGACGTCGAGGCCATCGAGGGCCACGACGTCAAGGACCCGGAGCAGGTCATCGCGCGCAAGCCGTCGGAGGACGAGCCCCTCGCCGCGCTGGCGTTCAAGATCATGAGCGACCCGCACCTCGGCAAGCTCACCTTCGTCCGCGTGTACTCCGGCCGCCTCGTGTCCGGCACCGCCGTGCTGAACTCGGTGAAGGGCAAGAAGGAGCGCATCGGCAAGATCTACCGCATGCACGCGAACAAGCGTGAGGAGATCGAGTCGGTGGGCGCCGGTGACATCGTCGCCGTGATGGGTCTGAAGCAGACCACCACCGGTGAGACGCTGTCCGACGACAAGAACCCGGTCATCCTGGAGTCCATGGACTTCCCGGCGCCGGTCATCCAGGTCGCCATCGAGCCCAAGTCGAAGGGCGACCAGGAGAAGCTGGGCGTCGCGATCCAGCGCCTCGCCGAGGAGGACCCGTCGTTCCAGGTCCACTCGGACGAGGAGACGGGCCAGACCATCATCGGCGGTATGGGCGAGCTGCACCTCGAGGTGCTGGTCGACCGTATGCGCCGTGAGTTCAAGGTCGAGGCCAACGTCGGCAAGCCGCAGGTCGCCTACCGTGAGACGATCCGCAAGGCCGTCGAGCGCGTGGACTACACCCACAAGAAGCAGACCGGTGGTACCGGTCAGTTCGCCAAGGTGCAGATCGCGATCGAGCCGATCGAGGGCGGCGACGCCTCGTACGAGTTCGTGAACAAGGTGACCGGTGGTCGCATCCCGAAGGAGTACATCCCTTCGGTCGACGCCGGTGCGCAGGAGGCCATGCAGTTCGGCATCCTCGCCGGCTACGAGATGACCGGTGTGCGCGTCACCCTGATCGACGGTGGCTACCACGAGGTCGACTCCTCCGAGCTGGCGTTCAAGATCGCCGGTTCGCAGGCCTTCAAGGAGGCCGCGCGCAAGGCCAGCCCCGTGCTGCTCGAGCCGATGATGGCCGTCGAGGTCACCACGCCCGAGGACTACATGGGTGAGGTCATCGGCGACATCAACTCCCGCCGTGGTCAGATCCAGGCCATGGAGGAGCGGGCCGGTGCCCGCGTCGTGAAGGGCCTCGTGCCCCTCTCGGAGATGTTCGGCTACGTCGGAGACCTCCGCAGCAAGACGTCGGGTCGCGCAAGCTACTCGATGCAGTTCGACTCCTACGCCGAGGTTCCCCGGAACGTCGCCGAGGAGATCATCGCGAAGGCCAAGGGCGAGTAACGCACCGCGTCTACACGCCGTAGGCTTGACTCCGGTGCTCGAGGGGCATTCCGCCGCAATCGTGGTGAGAATGCCCCGAGGCCCGGGCTTTCCAGCAAAGATCACCTGGCGCCGATGAGTAAGGCGTACCAGAACCACTCTCAGGAGGACCCCAGTGGCGAAGGCGAAGTTCGAGCGGACTAAGCCGCACGTCAACATCGGCACCATCGGTCACATCGACCACGGTAAGACGACCCTCACGGCCGCCATTACCAAGGTGCTGCACGACGCGTACCCGGACCTGAACGAGGCCTCGGCCTTCGACCAGATCGACAAGGCTCCTGAGGAGCGCCAGCGCGGTATCACCATCTCCATCGCGCACGTCGAGTACCAGACCGAGACGCGTCACTACGCCCACGTCGACTGCCCCGGTCACGCGGACTACATCAAGAACATGATCACGGGTGCGGCGCAGATGGACGGCGCCATCCTCGTGGTCGCCGCCACCGACGGCCCGATGCCGCAGACCAAGGAGCACGTGCTCCTGGCCCGCCAGGTCGGCGTTCCGTACATCGTCGTCGCCCTGAACAAGGCCGACATGGTGGACGACGAGGAGATCCTGGAGCTCGTCGAGCTCGAGGTCCGTGAGCTCCTCTCCGAGTACGAGTTCCCGGGCGACGACCTGCCGGTCGTCAAGGTCTCGGCGCTCAAGGCCCTCGAGGGCGACAAGGAGTGGGGCAACTCCGTCCTCGAGCTCATGAAGGCCGTGGACGAGAACATCCCGCAGCCCGAGCGTGACGTCGACAAGCCGTTCCTGATGCCGATCGAGGACGTCTTCACGATCACCGGTCGTGGCACCGTCGTCACCGGTCGCATCGAGCGTGGTGTCCTCAAGGTCAACGAGACCGTTGACATCGTGGGCATCAAGCAGGAGAAGACCACCACCACGGTCACCGGCATCGAGATGTTCCGCAAGCTGCTCGACGAGGGCCAGGCCGGTGAGAACGTCGGTCTGCTCCTCCGTGGCATCAAGCGCGAGGACGTCGAGCGCGGCCAGGTCATCATCAAGCCGGGCTCGGTCACCCCGCACACCGAGTTCGAGGCGCAGGCCTACATCCTGTCCAAGGACGAGGGTGGCCGCCACACGCCGTTCTTCAACAACTACCGCCCGCAGTTCTACTTCCGTACGACGGACGTGACCGGCGTGGTGACCCTCCCCGAGGGCACCGAGATGGTCATGCCGGGTGACAACACCGAGATGAAGGTGGAGCTCATCCAGCCCGTCGCCATGGAGGAGGGCCTGAAGTTCGCCATCCGTGAGGGTGGCCGGACCGTGGGCGCCGGCCAGGTCACCAAGATCAACAAGTGAGTCCTCGGACTGGCTTGAGGGTCTACTGACCTGAGTGGCTCGAAGGGGCCCGTACGACTTCGGTCGTGCGGGCCCTTTTGCTGTTGGTGCACGGGGGACGTGAGTGTGGGGGGACATGAGTAACAAGCACGTGCGGAAGATGCTGAGGCGGATGGCGAGCGGGGGGCCCGTCGAGGTCGCTCCGGCCAGGGCGACCATGAAGAAGCTCACCCGGCTTGCATTCATCGCCCAGCAGTTCGGATATGCGTACGCCGACGTACGACAGGGCGGGGGACCGCAGGGCGACGGGTACGTGTTGCTGATCGTGCCCGACCCGAGTCCGGAGGCCAGCGTACGGGCTGAGCGGAACCGGGCGGCGTACCCGGACGCGGGCGACGGGGGTGCTCTGCCGCCCCTCGACCCCGGAGCGATCGAGCTTCTCAAGGCCCGTATCACCTTCGACATCACGGCCAAGCACACCGACAGACAGCGGATTCTGTTGGCGGGCGTCGGCGCCGTTCCGCTGGCGGTCATGGCCGGGTTCGGGCTCGGCTCGGGCGCCACGGCCGTCGTCATCACTGCCGCCGTCTGGGCCGCGGTGATGGCCCTCGTACCGGTCGGGCTCGCCGTCAACCGGCGTTACAGAGCCAAGTACGCCGCCCTTCTGCAGGTCGCCGGGTTCACGCCGGTGACCGATCCGACGGGGCGGTTGCGGTACGTGCCACCGGGTGGGCAGTTGCCTGGGCACGGCAACCCGTTCGCCGGGGGAAGTCCGTCGTGAAGGACCGCACGGCCCGCTTCCGGTGAGAGGAACTCCCGGCTGCACGCCGTCCGAGGCGACGGTCATGGCCGCTTCTGCATGGGCGGTAGGGCGATGGGCGCTTCTCCGGCGTCAGGCGGTCTCCAGGAGACATGATCGGCAGTCGCGGCAGCGGCCGGGGCCCGGTGCGCGGAAGGCGCGGTCGCAGCCGTCGCAGGTCTGGAGGGGGTGCCGGGTGGGCGGCGGGGGCGCCTGCGGTGGGGCGAAGGGCGGTGGGGGTGGCAGTTGGGCTGTGAGGCGGTGGGCCAGGAGGGCGGCCGGGCGGTGCAGGGGCTCCGGTGGCAGGTCCGCCGTCAGGGCGTGCCGTACGGCGGCCGGGGAGACGTCGCGTTCCAGCCACGCGGCGACGCCCGGGGCGAGGTGGGCGGTGTCGCACGTGGACAGGAGGAGGCGGGAGTCGTCGCGGCGGAGCCGGCTGAGGAGGTCCGTGGCCTGCTGGAGGAGGGCGGGGGCCGGGTATGCCGGGCGCGGTACCGCGGGGAGGGGTTTGCCGCCGGGCTGTCTCGTCCGCTTCCTCGGAGCGGGGCGCGGGGCGTCCCTACCGCCGTGACCCGGCTGGTTGCAGGAGGTCGTGCGGGTGATGATCCGGCCGTCCGGGACGCGCTCGCGGGTGCGGCGCAGGTAGCCGTGCGTCTCCAGCTCGCGCAGGGCCGCGGCGATGCGGATGGTGCCCTCCGGGAAGCGGGCGGCAAGGGACTTGATGTCGATGCGGGCGCCGGCCGGGAGCGACTGGATGTGCACCGACAGCCCGATCGCGAGCAGGGACAGCTCCGGGTGCTGGGCCAGGTGGTTGCCGATCACCGTGAAGCGGGTGGTGTGGCGGGCATCGTCGTGCACCAGGCCGGAGTGGGGGTGCCGCCGGTTCGGGTGTCGGCAGGCGAGGGCCCCCTGAATCCAGCTGAGTTGGTGATGTTCACCCGCGAGGGTGAGGCAGCCCTGCGGCTGGGAGGGGGGTGGGGTTCGGTCGGGTTCTTTCACCTGCTTCTTGCAGGTGTGGATGCCAAGGGCGTCGGAGCCGCCGCCGTTGATGCGCAGGTCGATGATCAGGCCCTTGAGGCGCTGGGTGCGCTCGGTGGTGAGGATGGCGTCGAGGGCCTTGTCCAGCTCGGCGAGGTGGGCGGGGTAGGGGGCGTTCTCGGCGGTGTAGCCGGCGAAGCCGGATATGCGGAAGTAGCCCTGATCCGCACGGCCGGGGAGGTCGGCGTAGGTGATGCGGCCGTTGGCGAAGTCCTGGCGGTACGGGGCGTTTTCGAGGTCGCGCTCGGTGATGAACTTCTTGACCTTGGCGTCGAGTTCGGGGGAGGGCGGCTCGGTCCCGGGCCGCACTTGGGCGAAGACCTGGCCCTCGTCCAGGATGGCGACATGGGCGTCGTGGAGAGGCCGCACCATGTCGCTGAAGATGCCGAAGAGCTCCTTGCGGGTGGTGTCCGCGTGCACCTCGGGCCGGTAACGGTCCCTCATGGCCTGCCAGTCGACGCCCTTCGCGGCGAAGAAGGGGTAGTTCTCGGCGAAGGAGTGCCAGAAGACATCGAAGGCGGCGCGGGCGTCCTCGGGGGTGGGGCGGGTGCAGTCGGCCGGCAGTTCCCGGACCCGCCGCAGCGAGCGGTGTCCGACCGAGGTGTCGTAGCCCAGGGTGGCACGGTTGGCGCCGGGGCCGGGCCGGACGGTCAGTGTGGCGCCGTCGGCGGTCGCGTACGTGCCGGGGCCGGTCCGCCGGGCACTGTCACCCTTGAGGCAGCTGACGGATGTCGTCTGGAACTCCTGGAGGGTGTCGCCGTCGAGCGAGAGGACGGTGCCGTAGCCGTCCATGCGCCAGAGGCCGTCGGTGCCCGGCTTGCCGGGGGTGGAGGCGGCCGTGGCGGGCGCCGTGGCGGCTGCGGCGAGGGCCAGGGTGAGGGCGGTGGCTGTGGCGGTGACGGTGGCGGTGCGCACGGATGGGTCCCCCTGCTGTGTGGTCGATGTCCTCACGGTGCCTGGGGGAGCGGGGGGCGAGCCATCCGGTGGGCCGGAGAGCGGAGGTGGGGACAGCCCCCGGCGGGCAGTGGAGAGCTTCAGGGAGCGCCATGCCCCTTGCTGGGCCGGGTCGCGCGCGGGCTAAGGTCGGCGCGTTGGGACCATCAGCCGCAGGGAGGCGCCATGCCGTCAGGGAACGCGCAGCAGGGCACCGCCGTAGATCAGCCGACCGGGCCCCGGCCGCTGGCTCCGCTTCCCTGCGATGTCGAGGCCGTCTTTCCGGAGTTGATCGGTACGGCGCGTGATGTCACCCTCCTCTACCCCCGGGCCGGGCAGCCGGGAGCGGGTGACAGTTCTGTCGGCGGGCCGCTGCTGTGGCCAGCCGACGAGGCCTGGCCGATCTGCGCCGAACCGGGCCACTACAAGCCGCTCGAACCGCCCGTCGGGCCGGATCCGGTCGCGATGGTCCCGGTAGTCCAGCTGTACGCACGGGATGTGCCCAGCCTGGTCTTCCCTGCCGGCACCGATCTGTTGCAGATTCTGTGGTGCCCGCTCGTTCATGAGGACGATCAGCACGCGGCCAACCCCCGGCTCCATTGGCGCAACGCCGCGCTGACGTCCGCCGGCGCCATGGCCGGGGAGCCGCCTCGCCCGCATACCGCGGACGAGGACTACCTGCCTCGCCCATGCACCGTTTCCCCCACTCCGGCCGTGGAGTACCCGAACTGGGACTTGCCGGAGGGACTCAGCGAGTTGCTTGACCAGCGGTTCGAGGCCCTGCAAGAAGAAAAGGGCTACGACTACTTCGAAGTTGCGACCACGCAACAGAGCAAGGTCGGGGGCTACCCGGGGTGGACTCAGCCGCCCGACTGGCCTGACTGCGCAGGCTGCGGCACCCGCATGGAACACCTGCTCAGCGTCACCGCGACGGAGCCGAGCATGGGCCGGTGGCTCCCCCTGAATGACTGGGCCTCCAGCCAGGATGAGACCGCGACTCCGTGCTGGATGGCCGAGGCCGATCCCGCCGCTCTCGACGCGTTCGGGCACCGCATGGCCCTGGCCGACCTCGGCGGCATGTACTTCTTCGTCTGTCGCGCCTGCCCCGACACCCCCTATACCCATCGCTTCGACTGCTGAGGCCCGCAGGGTCGAGCCGCGCGCCCGTGATGCAGCCGGCCACCGGGCGGCCTCTCCCTTTGCGGCCGACTGGAGGGTGCGCCCTTATCTGGGGAATCAAGCCGAGCAACTCTGGAGCCAACCCGAGCACGTGGTGAGGAGATTCAGATATCGCCATCAATCGTGCCGGACTACAGCTCACGCGACTCGCCCAGTTCGTCAGGGGCCGTTAACCACGGCAGCCGCCTCGGCGGTCTCACCTCCGACGGGGAAGCGCAGTTCGTTGAAGGGGTCCGTCAGCTCACTGGCATCCGAACTTCTCCCAGCCGGGCAGTACCGTCCTGATGCCAGTGACCCGGCTGCTGCATGCCCTCGTCACCGCCGCCCTCGCCGCCGGCACCGAGCCGGGGAGGGAACCGCCGGAATCGCGGAGATCCTCCGTGCATGCGGCCTCGCCGAACCGGGCCGCGACCGGATCACGCCCGCCGACATCCACCGTATGTGGCGCGTCGTCCCCTCCCCCCCATCCTCCGCCCGGCGTCCGACGCACCCGAGTGGAGAAGGCCGGCTACCGGGCCTACGACGCAGAGCTGGAGCGGCTTGTCGAGGGGGACAGGCCCGGACCCGTCCGGCCTTGTGTTTGACCTAAGTCACCCCCGGGGTATTCTCCTCGGCTCGATTGGCGTCGGCCCTGCCCCATATGGCAGACTGTCCGAGTTGCTCGGTCGAGTGTTGATGCTGCGCGCCTCCCGCCGGGGGGACCGGAAGCGAGTCCCACAGTACTCGTCGCCCTAACTGCCACACGGCAGCGCTGGGGCGGACGTACGGGAATCTTTCGGGAAGTGTCAGTGCGGCACCGGCCAGGCACCCGGTGGGCCCGCGTCGGACGATTGACGCAGCCGCCCCCGGCTCGCGGTTCCGGCAGGGCCGTGTGCAATCCCGCAGGGATGTTCGAACAAGGGGCATCCATGTCAGCGAGAGTGCGACACGCCCGACCGCGTGGGTCGGAGAGAACGAAGTGAACACCGGGTTCCAGAGCGTTACGAGAGACAGGACTACTGAGTAGCCATGGCGGGACAGAAGATCCGCATCCGGCTCAAGGCCTACGACCACGAGGTCATCGACTCCTCGGCGAAGAAGATCGTCGAGACGGTGACGCGTACTGGTGCGTCGGTCGCGGGCCCGGTGCCGCTGCCCACTGAGAAGAACGTGTACTGCGTCATCAAGTCGCCGCACAAGTACAAGGACTCGCGCGAGCACTTCGAGATGCGCACGCACAAGCGCCTGATCGACATCCTCGACCCGACCCCCAAGACCGTTGACTCTCTGATGCGACTCGACCTCCCGGCCGGTGTCGACATCGAGATCAAGCTCTGAAGGCCGGTGATCTGAGAATGGCTAAGCAGATCAAGGGCATCCTGGGCGAGAAGCTCGGCATGACGCAGGTGTGGGACGCGAACAACCGTGTTGTTCCGGTCACCGTCGTCAAGGCCGGCCCCAACGTCGTCACCCAGGTCCGTACGAACGGCGTCGACGGCTACGAGTCCGTCCAGATCGCGTTCGGCGAGATCGACCCGCGCAAGGTGAACAAGCCCCTCAAGGGCCACTTCGCCAAGGCCGACGTCACTCCCCGCCGCCACCTCGTCGAGATCCGTACCGCTGACGCCAGCGAGTACACCCTCGGCCAGGAGATCACCGCCGAGGTGTTCGAGGCCGGCCTCAAGGTCGACGTGACCGGCAAGAGCAAGGGCAAGGGCTTCGCCGGTGTCATGAAGCGTCACAACTTCAAGGGCCTCGGCGCCGGACACGGCACCCAGCGCAAGCACCGCTCGCCCGGTTCCATCGGTGGCTGCGCCACCCCGGGCCGCGTGTTCAAGGGCCTCCGCATGGCGGGTCGCATGGGCAACGAGCGTGTCACCACCCAGAACCTGACCGTCCACGCCGTTGACGCGGAGAAGGGTCTGCTGCTCATCAAGGGCGCGGTTCCCGGTCCGAACGGCGGCCTCGTCCTGGTCCGCACCGCGGCCAAGGGGGCCTGAGGTACCGATGAGCACTGTTGACATCCTTTCGCCTGCAGGCGAGAAGACCGGTAGCGTCGAGCTCCCCGCGGAGTTCTTCGGCGTGGAGAAGATCAGCATCCCGCTGATCCACCAGGTCGTCGTCGCGCAGAACGCCGCTGCCCGCCAGGGCACGCACAAGACCAAGCGTCGCGGTGAAGTCCGTGGTGGCGGCAAGAAGCCGTACCGCCAGAAGGGCACCGGCCGCGCCCGCCAGGGTTCGACCCGTGCGCCGCAGTTCGCCGGCGGTGGCGTCGTCCACGGCCCGCAGCCGCGTGACTACTCGCAGCGGACCCCGAAGAAGATGAAGGCCGCGGCCCTGCGCCACGCCCTCACCGACCGGGCCCGCCACAACCGCATCCACGTCGTCTCCGGCGTGGTCGAGGGCGAGACCCCCTCCACGAAGGCCGCCAAGACGCTGTTCGGCAAGATCTCGGAGCGCAAGAACCTGCTCCTGGTCGTCGACCGCGCCGACGAGGCCGCGTGGCTGTCCGCCCGCAACCTGCCCCAGATCCACATCCTGGAGCCGGGCCAGCTGAACACGTACGACGTTCTCGTCTCGGACGACGTGGTCTTCACCAAGGCCGCCTTCGAGTCCTTCGTGTCCGGCCCGAAGGCCAATGACACCGAAGGGAGCGAGGTCTGATGGCTATCCGTCACCCCGCTATCGCCTCCAAGGCGGCGAAGAAGGCCAAGGCCGCGCGCGTCGCCAAGGCGCGCCGCCACGCCGCCGAGGGCAAGAACACCGTCGAGACCCCGCTGAGCAAGTCCTTCACGGACCCCCGTGACGTGCTGCTCAAGCCGGTCGTCTCCGAGAAGAGCTACGCGCTTCTCGACGAGGGCAAGTACACGTTCGTCGTGGACCCGAGCGCCAACAAGACCCAGATCAAGCAGGCCGTCCAGGCGGTCTTCTCGGTCAAGGTCACCGGGGTCAACACGATCAACCGCCAGGGCAAGCGCAAGCGGACCCGCACCGGCTTCGGCCAGCGCGCGTCCACCAAGCGCGCGATCGTGACCCTCGCTGAGGGCGACCGTATCGACATCTTCGGCGGTCCGACCGCGTAAGCGGGTCGGATCGTCCGATATCGGACGAGGACTGAGAAATGGGAATCCGCAAGTACAAGCCGACTACGCCGGGCCGTCGTGGCTCCAGCGTCGCCGACTTCGTCGAGGTCACGCGGTCCACGCCGGAGAAGTCGTTGGTCCGCCCCCTGCACAGCAAGGGTGGCCGTAACAACTCCGGTCGTGTGACCGTCCGCCACCAGGGTGGTGGCCACAAGCGCGCCTACCGCGTGATCGACTTCCGTCGTCACGACAAGGACGGCGTGCCGGCGAAGGTCGCGCACATCGAGTACGACCCCAACCGCACCGCGCGCATCGCGCTGCTGCACTACGCCGACGGCGAGAAGCGCTACATCCTCGCCCCGCGCAACCTGCAGCAGGGTGACCGCGTCGAGAACGGTCCCGGGGCCGACATCAAGCCGGGCAACAACCTTGCCCTGCGCAACATCCCGGTCGGTACCACGCTGCACGCCATCGAGCTGCGTCCGGGCGGCGGCGCGAAGTTCGCCCGCTCCGCCGGCGCCTCGGTGCAGCTGCTCGCGAAGGAGGGCTCGATGGCCCACCTCCGCATGCCGTCCGGTGAGATCCGTCTGGTCGACCAGCGCTGCCGCGCCACGGTCGGCGAGGTGGGCAACGCCGAGCAGAGCAACATCAACTGGGGTAAGGCGGGCCGTAAGCGCTGGCTGGGCGTTCGCCCGACCGTGCGTGGTGTGGTCATGAACCCGGTGGACCACCCGCACGGTGGTGGCGAAGGCCGTACCTCGGGTGGTCGTCACCCGGTGTCCCCTTGGGGCAAGAAGGAAGGCCGTACTCGTTCGCCCAAGAAGGCGTCGAACAAGTACATCGTCCGCCGCCGCAAGACGAACAAGAAGCGCTAAGGACGGGTTGAGATGCCTCGTAGCTTGAAGAAGGGGCCCTTCGTCGACGACCACCTGATCAAGAAGGTGGACGCCCAGAACGAAGCCGGCACCAAGAACGTCATCAAGACCTGGTCCCGTCGCTCCATGATCGTGCCGGCCATGCTCGGCCACACGCTCGCGGTGCACAACGGCAAGACCCACATTCCGGTGTTCGTCACCGAGTCGATGGTCGGCCACAAGCTCGGCGAGTTCTCGCCGACGCGCACCTTCCGGGGTCACGTCAAGGACGACCGGAAGTCGAAGCGCCGCTAAGCGCGGGGTGGAATGACCATGACAGACACTGGAAGGACAACCATGGAAGCCAGGGCCCAGGCGCGGTACATCCGCGTCACGCCCATGAAGGCCCGCCGCGTGGTGGACCTCATCCGTGGCCTCAACGCCACGGAGGCTCAGGCGGTCCTGCGTTTCGCCCCGCAGGCCGCGAGCCAGCCGGTCGGCAAGGTGCTCGACAGCGCCATCGCCAACGCCGCGCACAACTACGACCACACCGATGTCGACAGCCTCTTCGTCTCCGAGGCCTACGTCGATGAGGGCCCGACCCTGAAGCGGTTCCGTCCGCGCGCCCAGGGCCGTGCCTACCGGATCCGCAAGCGGACCAGCCACATCACCGTGGTCGTCAGCAGCAAGGAAGGAACCCGGTAATGGGCCAGAAGGTAAACCCGCACGGGTTCCGGCTCGGTGTCACGACCGACTTCAAGTCGCGTTGGTACGCCGACAAGCTGTACAAGGACTACGTCAAGGAAGACGTCGCCATCCGTCGGATGATGACGTCCGGCATGGAGCGCGCCGGCATCTCCAAGGTCGAGATCGAGCGCACCCGTGACCGCGTGCGTGTGGACATCCACACCGCTCGTCCGGGCATCGTCATCGGCCGCCGCGGCGCCGAGGCCGACCGCATCCGCGGTGACCTCGAGAAGCTCACCGGCAAGCAGGTCCAGCTGAACATCCTCGAGGTCAAGAACCCCGAGACCGACGCTCAGCTGGTTGCCCAGGCCGTCGCCGAGCAGCTCTCCTCCCGCGTCTCCTTCCGCCGCGCCATGCGTAAGAGCATGCAGTCGGCGATGAAGGCCGGCGCCAAGGGCATCAAGATCCAGTGCGGTGGCCGCCTCGGTGGCGCCGAGATGTCCCGCTCGGAGTTCTACCGCGAGGGCCGTGTGCCCCTGCACACGCTCCGCGCGAACGTGGACTACGGCTTCTTCGAGGCCAAGACGACCTTCGGCCGCATCGGCGTGAAGGTCTGGATCTACAAGGGCGACGTCAAGAACATCGCCGAGGTCCGCGCCGAGAACGCTGCGGCCCGTGCGGGTAACCGCCCGGCCCGTGGTGGCGCCGACCGCCCGGCCCGTGGTGGCCGCGGTGGCGAGCGTGGCGGGCGCGGTCGTAAGCCGCAGCAGGCTGCCGGCGCCGAGGCCCCCAAGGCCGAGGCTCCCGCCGCCGCTCCGGCTGAGAGCACCGGAACGGAGGCCTGACCGTCATGCTGATCCCCCGTAGGGTCAAGCACCGCAAGCAGCACCACCCCAAGCGCAACGGCATGTCCAAGGGTGGCACGCAGGTTGCGTTCGGCGAGTACGGCATCCAGGCGCTGACCCCGGCCTACGTGACGAACCGCCAGATCGAGGCGGCTCGTATCGCGATGACCCGCCACATCAAGCGTGGCGGCAAGGTCTGGATCAACATCTACCCGGACCGCCCCCTCACCAAGAAGCCCGCCGAGACCCGCATGGGTTCCGGTAAGGGTTCTCCTGAGTGGTGGATTGCCAACGTCAAGCCCGGACGTGTGATGTTCGAGCTGTCGTACCCCAACGAGAAGATCGCGCGCGAGGCCCTGACCCGTGCGGCTCACAAGCTGCCGATGAAGTGCAAGATCGTCAAGCGCGAGGCAGGTGAAGCGTGATGTCGGCCGGTACCAAGGCGTCTGAGCTGCGCGAGCTGGGCAACGAGGAGCTTCTCGCGAAGCTCCGCGAGGCCAAGGAAGAGCTGTTCAACCTCCGCTTCCAGGCGGCGACGGGTCAGCTCGAGAACCACGGTCGGCTCAAGGCCGTCCGCAAGGACATCGCGCGGATCTACACCCTGATGCGTGAGCGCGAGCTGGGCATCGAGACGGTGGAGAGCGCCTGATGAGCGAGAGCAACGTGACTGAAGAGACCAAGACGGACCGCGGTTTCCGCAAGACCCGCGAGGGCCTGGTCGTCGGCGACAAGATGGACAAGACCGTCGTCGTCGCCGTCGAGGACCGCGTCAAGCACGCGCTGTACGGCAAGGTCATCCGCCGTACGAGCAAGCTCAAGGCCCACGACGAGCAGAACGCCGCGGGTGTCGGCGACCGTGTCCTCCTCATGGAGACCCGGCCGCTGTCCGCGACCAAGCGCTGGCGCGTCGTCGAGATCCTCGAGAAGGCCAAGTAATCCCTCCTAGGGGGACCCCCTAGGCATCGTTCCGCCAGGCTCGGGGCGGGTGTGCGAGTTTCGCAGCCCGCCCCGGGAACCGGCAGACAATCAGGAGATAGACGTGATCCAGCAGGAGTCGCGACTGCGTGTCGCCGACAACACTGGTGCGAAGGAGATCCTTTGCATCCGTGTGCTCGGCGGCTCCGGTCGCCGCTACGCGGGTGTCGGTGACGTCATCGTCGCCACCGTCAAGGACGCGATCCCCGGCGGCAACGTGAAGAAGGGTGACGTCATCAAGGCGGTCATCGTTCGCACCGTCAAGGAGCGCCGCCGTCCGGACGGCTCGTACATCCGCTTCGACGAGAACGCCGCCGTCATTCTCAAGAACGACGGCGACCCTCGTGGCACCCGTATCTTCGGCCCGGTCGGCCGGGAGCTGCGCGAGAAGAAGTTCATGAAGATCATCTCCCTCGCGCCGGAGGTGCTGTGAGCATGAAGATCAAGAAGGGCGACCTGGTTCAGGTCATCACCGGTAAGGACAAGGGCAAGCAGGGCAAGGTCATCGCGGCCTTCCCCCGTGAGGACCGCGTCCTGGTCGAGGGTGTCAACCGGGTCAAGAAGCACACCAAGGCCGGTCCGACGGCTCGCGGTTCGCAGGCCGGCGGCATCGTCACCACCGAGGCGCCGATCCACGTCTCCAACGTCCAGCTGGTCGTGGAGAAGGACGGCAACAAGGTCGTGACCCGCGTCGGTTACCGCTTCGACGACGAAGGCAACAAGATCCGCGTTGCCAAGCGGACGGGTGAGGACATCTGATGACGACCACCACCAGCCCGCGTCTGAAGCAGAAGTACCGTGAGGAGATCACGGGCAAGCTGCGTGACGAGTTCAAGTACGAGAACGTCATGCAGATCCCCGGTCTCGTCAAGATCGTGGTCAACATGGGTGTGGGCGACGCCGCCCGCGACTCCAAGCTGATCGAGGGCGCCATCCGCGACCTCACCACGATCACCGGTCAGAAGCCGGCCGTCACCAAGGCCCGCAAGTCCATCGCGCAGTTCAAGCTGCGTGAGGGCCAGCCGATCGGTGCCCACGTCACGCTCCGTGGCGACCGCATGTGGGAGTTCCTGGACCGCACCCTGTCGCTCGCGCTGCCGCGCATCCGCGACTTCCGCGGCCTGTCCCCCAAGCAGTTCGACGGCCGTGGCAACTACACCTTCGGTCTCACGGAGCAGGTCATGTTCCACGAGATCGACCAGGACAAGATCGACCGCACCCGGGGTATGGACATCACCGTGGTGACCACGGCGACCAACGACGCTGAGGGCCGTGCGCTCCTTCGTCACCTCGGCTTCCCCTTCAAGGAGGCGTGAGCGAGATGGCGAAGAAGGCTCTGATCGCTAAGGCTGCTCGCAAGCCCAAGTTCGGTGTGCGTGGCTACACCCGCTGCCAGCGCTGTGGCCGCCCGCACTCCGTGTACCGCAAGTTCGGCCTGTGCCGCGTGTGCCTTCGTGAGATGGCTCACCGTGGCGAGCTGCCGGGCGTGACCAAGAGCTCCTGGTAATCCCCCAAATAGGGGATTTGCAGGGCTCTCGGTAAGCATCTGGGGCGGCAGGACGCCCAGCCCACATGCCTTAGGCTTGTGGGGTTGGGCGTCTGCCGCCGCCCTTACGACTTACTACGCCGTAGGTCCACCGCGCCGCACCCGTCCCGTCTCGGATCGGGGAGAGGGATGGCGCACCAGGAAACCCCGGCGAGAGAGGCCACAGGCCAATTCATGACCATGACTGATCCGATCGCAGACATGCTGACGCGTCTGCGGAACGCGAACTCGGCGTACCACGACTCCGTGACGATGCCGGCGTCCAAGATCAAGTCGCACATCGCGGAGATCCTCCAGCAGGAGGGCTTCATCACGGGCTGGAAGGTCGAGGACGCCGAGGTCGGCAAGAACCTCGTCCTGGAGCTGAAGTTCGGCCCCAACCGTGAGCGCTCCATCGCGGGCATCAAGCGGATCTCCAAGCCCGGTCTCCGGGTGTACGCGAAGTCCACCAACCTGCCGAAGGTTCTGGGCGGCCTGGGCGTGGCCATCATCTCCACGTCGCACGGGCTCCTGACCGACAAGCAGGCGCAGAAGAAGGGCGTGGGTGGGGAAGTCCTCGCCTACGTCTGGTAACTCGGGAACGGAGGAGAGACAGCAATGTCGCGTATCGGCAAGCTCCCCATCCCGGTTCCCGCCGGCGTGGACGTCACCATCGACGGCCGTACGGTCGCGGTCAAGGGCCCCAAGGGCGAACTGACCCACACCGTCATCGCGCCGATCGACATCGCCAAGGCCGAGGACGGCACCCTTCAGGTGCTGCGGCCCAACGACGAGCGGCAGAGCAAGGCCCTGCACGGCCTGTCCCGCACGCTGGTGGCGAACATGATCACCGGTGTGACCACGGGATACATCAAGAAGCTCGAAATCAGCGGTGTCGGTTACCGTGTCGTGGCCAAGGGCTCCAACCTGGAGTTCTCCCTGGGCTACAGCCACCCGATCCTGGTCGAGGCCCCCGAGGGCATCACCTTCAAGGTGGAGTCCCCGACCCGTTTCTCGGTCGAGGGCATCGACAAGCAGAAGGTCGGCGAGGTTGCGGCCAACATCCGCAAGCTGCGCAAGCCCGACCCGTACAAGGCCAAGGGCGTCAAGTACGAGGGCGAAGTCATCCGCCGCAAGGTCGGAAAGGCGGGTAAGTAAGCCATGGCATACGGACAGAAGATCCTTAAGGGCGACGCCTACAAGCGCGCCGCGATCAAGCGCCGCCACATCCGGATCCGTAAGCACATCAACGGTACGGCGGAGCGTCCGCGTCTGGTCGTTACCCGCTCGAACCGCCACATCGTGGCCCAGGTGATCGACGACATCAAGGGTCACACCCTGGCGTCGGCGTCCACCCTGGACACTTCGATCCGCGGTGGCGAGGGCGACAAGTCCGCGCAGGCCAAGCAGGTCGGCGCCCTGGTCGCCGAGCGCGCCAAGGCCGCCGGCGTCGAGGCCGTCGTGTTCGACCGTGGTGGTAACCAGTACGCGGGGCGCATCGCCGCCCTGGCGGACGCCGCCCGCGAGGCCGGACTCAAGTTCTGAGTCCTGGTTCCGTAGCTAGCGGAGACAGAGAGAGGTAATTCCAATGGCTGGACCCCAGCGCCGCGGTGGCGGTGCCGGTGGCGGCGAGCGGCGGGACCGGAAGGGCCGTGACGGCGGCGCAGCTGCCGCCGAGAAGACCGCGTACGTTGAGCGCGTCGTCGCGATCAACCGCGTCGCCAAGGTTGTGAAGGGTGGTCGTCGCTTCAGCTTCACCGCGCTGGTCGTGGTGGGCGACGGTGACGGCACCGTGGGTGTCGGATACGGCAAGGCCAAGGAGGTGCCGGCCGCCATCGCCAAGGGTGTTGAGGAGGCCAAGAAGCACTTCTTCAAGGTCCCCCGCATCCAGGGCACCATCCCGCACCCGATCACGGGTGAGAAGGCTGCCGGCGTCGTGCTGCTCAAGCCCGCGTCCCCCGGTACCGGTGTTATCGCCGGTGGCCCGGTGCGTGCCGTGCTCGAGTGCGCCGGTATCCACGACGTGCTGTCGAAGTCGCTCGGTTCGTCGAACGCGATCAACATCGTGCACGCGACCGTGGAGGCCCTGAAGGGTCTGCAGCGTCCCGAGGAGATCGCGGCCCGCCGTGGTCTGCCGCTCGAGGACGTCGCCCCCGCGGCTCTGCTGCGTGCGCGTGCCGGGGCTGGTGCTGCGTAATGGCACAGCTCAAGATCACGCAGACGAAGTCGTACATCGGCAGCAAGCAGAACCACCGTGACACCCTGCGCTCCCTTGGTCTCAAGGGCATCAACACGCAGGTCGTCAAGGAGGATCGTCCCGAGTTCCGCGGCATGGTGCACACCGTCCGCCACCTCGTGACGGTCGAGGAGGTCGACTGATCATGGCGGAGCAGAACCCGCTCAAGATCCACAACCTCCGTCCCGCCCCGGGCGCCAAGACCGCCAAGACCCGTGTCGGTCGTGGTGAGGCGTCGAAGGGTAAGACGGCCGGTCGTGGTACCAAGGGCACGAAGGCCCGTTACCAGGTTCCGGAGCGCTTCGAGGGTGGCCAGATGCCCCTCCACATGCGCCTCCCGAAGCTGAAGGGCTTCAAGAACCCGTTCAAGACCGAGTTCCAGGTCGTGAACCTCGACAAGCTGGCCGCGCTCTACCCCGAGGGTGGCGAGGTCACCGTCGAGGGTCTGGTGGCCAAGGGGGCCGTTCGCAAGAACAGCCTCGTCAAGGTCCTCGGCCAGGGCGAGATCTCCGTGGCGCTGCAGGTGACGGTCGACGCCGTCTCCGGCTCCGCCAAGGAGAAGATCACCGCCGCCGGCGGTTCCGTCACCGAGCTCGTCTGAACACCACAGGCGTCTCGATGACCTGAGCGATCCCGACCGGGGATACCCCACAAATGGGGTATCCCCGGTT